>CAMNEA010000052.1 GCA_946536145.1 uncultured Butyrivibrio sp. | reverse complement strand
GTAAACATGCGGCATTGGAGCGATTTTAATCTATTGCCGTGAATAATTCAGGTTTCATTATCCTACATAAGTTCGCATATCCTTAAACTATGCCTACGTGCATCACCTTGATGGTAACATATCATATATTTAGTATATCATCGGTTAAACATATGCATTTTTGAATCAAAGATTCAAAAATGCCGCAAACAAGCCATCCTAATGCGACTGCGTCGCAGGGCTTGTTTGCCTCTTGAATCAAGTTCTCACGAACCCCGCAGCCAGTGCGGATTTCTGTAATTTCATTCAAGAAGTCATACTTTTTTAAGTTTCTCTAAATTTCTTATAAATTATCTGTTTTGTCTAGTACTTCATTTTTCCAATTTTTTTCTCCTCCTACGGAGTTGATGTTGAGCATGCTTACCTTTACTTCTACATCAGATTTTTCCCTAAGCTCTTCTTTGAAAGAATCAGTAAGCTTCAGGATCACTTCACCCCCCGATCTCTTTCAGCATCATATTCAAAATCCGAAATTATCAGGAAGGAGAATTCATTACAGACTTCCTATCTTCACTTTGAACTTCAAGTATCTGATCAAGTGGGTACCCACAAAAATCCGCAATCTCCTCAGGTGTTTTTCCTCGTGACAACATTTCACTTATCTTTTCTGTATCACGAGATTTTCTCCCTTCCATACGTCCTTCCTCACGTCCTTCCTCACGGCCTTCGCGCCTGCCATCTTCTTTAAACAGTTCCATTACCTCTGCTTCATTATATTCTGTTAACAGCATTTCATTTACCTCCGCTCTGTGAATCATAAGAAACGGTTTAAGTTCAAAAGCTTTCGGCATATTACTTATCGCCATACTGACTGCATTCTCTATTGCATGACTTCTTGAATGATATTCCAGAAACCCGCACCAGCTGCGGGTTTCGTGAGAACATAATACGAGAGGCAAACAAGCCCTGCGACGCAGTCGCTTTAGGATGGCTTGTTTGCGGCATTTTTGAATCCTTGATTCAAAAATGCATAATCTTTCCGATATTCTCTGATTTTCTCAATAAACCAGGCATATTCACCAAGTGGTCTGCAGGCATCAAGCAGTTCCTTATTGTGCCCATAGTTTATGTTGAGCATGCTTACCTTTACTTCAACATCCGACTTTTCCCTGAGTGCTTCTTTGAAAGAATCAGTAAGCCTCAGGATCACTTCATCCTCGGTCTCTTTTAGACCATTGTAAAGTACAACAAGTTTTGGAACGGGGAGCTGAAGAAGTTCACTTCCATATTTATTCAGCTTATTTGCTGTTATGTAGCTTTCATACAAATGGCCAAGGTATTGCAGCTGCCTCAGTGGCATGTTTGGATTGTACGATGACTGCGCATCATATACGCTCATCATATCTGAAATAAGGAATGAAGTATCGTTGTGCATCCCAAGATACAGCACTTCTTTGATCGTATTGAATACAATCTCATTTTCATCTTCATACGAAGAGTGGTTGATTGCATTATAAAGACTCAGCGTCCACTTTCGGTTTTCCTCACTCCCGAAGATAAAGTTAAGGAGCCTGTCCTTGTACTCCCTGTTCACAATTGCTCTTTCAATCTCTGACATTTCTATCCTCCTGATATAGTTCGTATCATCCAAACCATATAGGATACAGATGCAAAGAAATTCTGCAGAGTCTGAAAATGGATACAGCATTAATAAGCCTTTAAAACTCTCTTTCTATCTACAATTATAGACTATCCCTAAACGCCCTTACAAACATTTTGTGGAAATAGCGGGTGAACACCCTGACACCTATATGGTCAAATGAATATAAAGATACTACATCGATTCCTGTTACTTCATTTGTGGTTAAGGATTGCCTCAATGCTGACGGGGTAAGAGCACGGAATAACGTCAAACTGCCTTGTCTATAGCATGAGGACCAGCCCTTACTTATAGGGAGCTGGTCCAATTTACTACAACGTTTATCAGTTTTTCTTTTTCAGTATCAGGATACCGTCAGATTCAAGGACTCCCTCACTACGACTGCTCTGCTTCCACTTTCTGGAATACACAATCTCAGAAAATCCATCGCAGTTTATTGATACCGCCTCTTCCTCACAGTTGAGGTATACCTGCAGACTCTCCTGTTCACCGATCTTGATGTAGGAGATCACTCTCTCTTTGGGTATATCATTGGGGAAATGGAAATTCCTGCTCTTGCAGGACTGAAGGCTCTTTCTCATTTCAATGAGACTCTTCATCTCGCCAATCTCAGCATCCTTCTGCCCGCTCTCAATCTCATCCCAGGGCATGCACCTTCTGCAGTCCGGGTCATACGATCCGTTCATCGCAACCTCAGTGCCATAATATATGCAGGGGCTTCCTGGCATTGTGAAAAGAACTGCCAGCTGCTGATAGAACACATCAATATTACCTTGTGCCTTGTCAAGAAGCCTGTTGGTATCATGAGAATCAAGAAGATTAAAGAGCACGTCGTTTACCTGTGAGTAGTACATGGTAAAACATCTGTTGATGTCATATTCAAAAGACTCCCTGCCGCGGTTTCTGTAGACCCAGAAGTCGGCGATTGCAGTTGAAAGCGGGTAGTTCATCACCGAGTCATACTCGTCCCCTGCAAGATACGAGATTGAATCGTGCCATATCTCACCAAGAAGATAGAAGTCATCCTTGATATGTGAAGTCATATACCTTACTGCCTTCAGGAATGAATGCGATATCTCATTTCCAACATCAAACCTGAGTCCGTCAATATCAAAAGTCTCTATCCAGAACCTTATGATATCCAGTAAGTAGTCCTGTACTTCGGGGTTGCTGGTATTAAGCTTTGGCATATACTCAGCAAATGCAAAAGAATAGTACCTTCCGTCTCTCGTATCCCTGCCATGTTCAATTGGCCATTTATTGATCATGTACCAGTCGGCGTACTCAGACTCTTTTCCCTTTTTGAGAATGTCGAGCCACATCGGATGATCTGAACCTGTGTGATTAAAGACAGCATCCAGCATGACCCTGATTCCAGCCTCATGCGCTTCATCGACTAGCGCTCTCAGATCATCGTTTGTCCCAAAGTGTGGATCCACCTTTTTGTAATCCCTTGTATTGTACTTGTGATTGCTGTCTGACTCAAACACAGGATTGAGATAAAGTCCCGTGATTCCAAGCTGTTTGAGGTATGGAATTTTGTCCCTTATGCCTCTTATGTCACCGCCGTAGTAGTCATACATTCCTACGGGTCCCGTCTGCCACTTCAAAACACCATCAGGATCTATCGTACTGTCTCCGTTTCTGAACCTTTCGGGAAAGATCTGGTACCAAACCGTATCATTGACCCAGGAAGGAGTCCGGCAGACGTCTGCGGGATTCATCCATGGCATGATGAAGTATGACAAAGTCTTGCCATCCTGGTTCATCTCTTCCTCAGTCAGAAACCCATCCTCAAAAAAATACATGCACTCATCGCCCGAATGGATCTCAAAATAATATTTGCACCTCTTATACTCAGGCCTCAGGGTTGTGGTCCACCAGATGTGGTTTTTAAGTCTCTTTTTAAAATAGATTTCCTCCCTGCGACCGCTCCATCGCTCGCTTCCACCCATAATACCGGCTTCATAGGGGTCACCGTAAACAATAAAAACTCCATCGACATCATATCCGGTCTTAATATTTATGATCAGCTGGTCATTATCAAGTGGATAGCAGTACTGCTCTGACATTCTGTGGTAAATTGCACTTAGATTCATATACACCTCGCTTATGGAAAACGTTTTCCGTAACAAGAACAATCTAACCCATCCCGATGCATATGTCAATAACAAAATTTTTATTGAAAAATAGTTCTTCAAATGGAATAATAGCTTTGATTTATATTTACAGGAGAAATACAGATGCGGATTGCAAAAAGAGTGCTCGCCTTAGTATTGATATTCTGCCTGCTTTTATTCATTCCCCCTATAAAGGCAGACGCCAAAAGAAACAGCTTCACCTATGACTACGGCGTTTTTCTTTCGGTAAATGCCGGAAAAAGCGCGATGAAAAAGTTTGCTCCTTACGAGACCATAGTAATCGACGTACAGAACGGCTTTTCAAAGAGTGATATCAAAAAGCTTAAAAAACAGGGGCACAAAATCTACAGCTACATTAACGTCGGAGCCATAGAAAATTACAGAGACTATTACAAGAGCTACGCCGCTCTCACCCTCGACGTCTATGAAAACTGGCCTGACGAGAAGTGGGTCGATGTCTCCTCCAAAAAGTGGCAGGATTTTATCCTTAAAAAACTCTCTACCAGGATAATAAACACCGGCGTGGACGGATTTTTTGTCGACAACATCGATGTCTACTACCACTACCACAACAAAAAGATCTACTCCGGTGTAGAGACGATACTCAAGGGTCTTAAGAAAAAGGGCAAGGTCATTGTAAACGGAGGGGATACTTTTGTAAGTGAGTACTACAAGAAAAACGGTAGCCTCAACAAAATCCTTGATGCGGTAAATCAGGAAACAGTCTTTTCCCGGATCATTGATTATGATAAAGACAGATTTGGAAAAAACACTTCGTCTGAGACAAAGTATTTCAAGAAGTACCTTAGCACTGTTAATCGGGCAAATAAAACGTGCTATCTTTTGGAATATACAAAGAGCAAAACGCTGGGCAAGGAAATAAAAAAATACTGCAAAAAGAAGGGGTACAAGTACTATATTTCCAAAAAGCTTGACCTTTCATGATAAAACAATCTTAGGATCACAGAAGGAGGAAACATTATGCCGGCATGGTTGAGAGATGCAATCTTTTATGAAATTTATCCGCAGTCCTTTTATGATACCAATGGGGATGGTATCGGTGATATTGAAGGCATTATCCGCAAACTAGATTATGTCAGAGACCTTGGATGCAACGCCCTGTGGATCAATCCCTGCTTTGACTCGCCCTTTAAGGACGCCGGCTACGATGTCAGGGATTATGAAAAAGTTGCGCCAAGATATGGAACCAACGACGATTTATACCGGCTGTTTGACGAAGCCCACAAAAAGAATATCCACGTTCTTTTAGACCTTGTTCCCGGGCACACTTCTGAGGAACATCAGTGGTTTCGCGAGAGCAAAAAAGCTGAAAAGAATGAGTATTCAGACAGATATGTGTGGACAAATTGCTGGATACAGGGAATAGCAGGTCACCCTTACATAGGCGGCGAAGCCGACAGGGACGGCTGCTACATGCTTAACTTCTTCAAGTGTCAGCCTGCGCTGAACTATGGCTTTTTGAACAGAACGCAGGACTGGCAGCTGTCTCCCGATGACCCTGCCTGTATAGCAACAAGGGAGGCGATGAAGGATGTCATGCGCTTCTGGCTTGACCATGGGTGCGATGGCTTCAGGGTCGATATGGCGGATTCACTGGTAAAAGATGATGATGAGAATAAATCCGCAACCGGCGCCATCTGGAAAAACATAAGAGAGATGCTCGATAATGATTATCCGGAAGCAGCAATAATATCTGAGTGGAGCAATCCCAGCCAGGCTCTTAAAAGCGGTTTCCATGCAGACTTTTATCTGGATCATCACGGAAACGGCTACAACACTCTCCTTCGTGACTACGAGACAGCAGGTGGCGATCACAGTTTCCTTAAAAAGGATGGAAAAGGCGATATCATGCGCTTTTTAAATGATTATCTTCCAAAGTACGACGACACCAAAGACGATGGCTACATAAGCTTCATCACCTGCAATCACGACACTCCACGCCCCCGCAGAACCCTTGACATGGATGAACTAAAGCTTGCGATTGCCATGTTCCTTACTCTTCCCGGAGTTCCGTTCATATACTACGGCGATGAGATTGGTATGCGATATCTCGACATACCCACCAAAGAAGGCGGTTACACCAGAACCGGTACCAGGACTCCGATGCAGTGGGATAACGGTGCAAACAAAGGCTTCTCAACCGCTCCCGCGGGCAAGCTCTACCTTCCGACAGATCCTTCAGACGATGCACCTACAGTAGCTGATCAGGTAAAGGACCCATCTTCGCTCCTTAGCACTGTAAAGGCTCTGACACATCTTCGCAAAAGCTATGATGATCTTAAGGCCGATTCACCTTTTGCAGTAGTTTATGCAGAAGAAAAAGAGTACCCCTTCGTATATAGAAGAGGCACTCTCTATATTGCCATAAATCCGTCAGATCAGAAGGCATCAGTAAGCCTTTCCAAGAAACATGAGAAAATATTCGAAATCGGTACTGCAACAATTAATGAGGCCTCACTGATGATGGAGCCTCAGAGCTTTGTGATTTTGAAATGAAGTAATAGTGAGTCAATGGGGACGTTACAGTTTGAGTCAATGGGGACGTTACAGTTTGACTCGTTTTGCTACGCAAAATGAGTCAAACTGTAACGTCCCCATTGACTCAAACTGTAATGTCCCAATTGACTCACTGACCCTTTTTATTCTACAGTCACGCTCTTAGCCAGATTTCTTGGCTTATCAACATCAAGTCCCTTAGCAACACTGGTGTAGTATCCGAGAAGCTGCAGCGGGATGATAGCAAGGCTTCCTGAGAAATGCTCATCAACCTTAGGTACATAAACCGTAAAGTCACACTGATCTTCTACTTCGTACCTTCCATAAGATGTAAGTCCCATGAGGTATGCGCCCCTGCTCTTGCACTCGAGCATATTGGAAATAGTCTTCTCATAGAGAGCAGGCTGTGTAAGTGCACCGATTACAAGTGTGCCCTTCTCGATGAGTGATATTGTACCGTGTTTAAGTTCTCCGGCTGCGTATGCCTCTGAGTGGATATAGCTTATCTCTTTCATCTTGAGACTTCCCTCAAGACATATAGCATAGTCAAGTCCTCTTCCGATAAAGAAAATATCATGTGCGTTTGAGAACTTGGCTGCAAACCACTGAATTCTCTCCTTCTCATCGAGAACCTTCTCCATCTTGGCAGGAATGCTCTTGAGCTCATCAAGATAATATTTAAGCTTACCTTCTTCGAGAGTGCCGCGAGCCTCAGCAAGCTTGATCGCAAGCAGGTATCCGCAGATAAGCTGACAGCTGTAGGCCTTGGTAGTAGCAACTGAGATCTCAGGTCCTGCAAGGGTATACATTACATGGTCAGCATCTCTTGCTATGGATGATCCCACAACATTTACGATTGCAAGGGTCTTAAGTCCTCTCTCCTTGGCCATCCTGAGGGCTGCAAGTGAGTCTGCAGTCTCTCCGGACTGTGATATGACAACCACAAGGGCATTGGGATTCAGGTGCATCTTGCGGTATCTGAACTCACTGGCAAGTTCACATCTGACAGTGATGTCTGTCAGATCTTCAACTATGTACTGGATCTCCATTCCGACGTGCCATGCGCTTCCGCAGGCTACAATGTAGATCTCATTGATATTCTTAACATCCTCTTCCGTGATGCCTACTTCTGTGAGGTTGATTTCATCGCCGGAAACATATTTTCCAATAGTGTCTGCGACAACCTTGGGCTGCTCATGGATCTCTTTCATCATGAAGTGCTCATAGCCGCCCTTTTCAGCTGCCTCAGCAGAGAAGGTTACAGTCTGAAGCTCTTTCTCCACCTCATCACCGTCGATGTTGAAGAAAGTAACTTCTCCTGCTCTGATCCTTGCCATCTCAAGGTTGTCGATGTAGTAAACATCTCTTGTATACTTGAGGATTGCAGGTACATCGGATGCAATGAAGGACTCATCATCCTTGACACCGATGATCATGGGAGACTGCTGCCTGGCCACATATACTTCGCCGGGATAGTCCTTGAACATAACTTCGAGAGCGTAGGATCCGCGAACCCTGACCAGAGTCTTGGCAATGGCATCTATAGGGCCCATTTTGTATTTCTTGTAGTAATAGTCTACGAGTTTGATAAGAACCTCTGTATCAGTCTCAGAGTAAAACTCATAGTTGTGACGAATGAGCTTGGCCTTGAGTTCCTGATAATTCTCAATGATTCCGTTGTGAACGCCTATCACATCAGAGTCACTCCTGCCTGACCCTGAGTGTTCAAAGGTTCCACTCACATGAGGATGCGCATTGATAACACTTGGTGCTCCGTGGGTTGCCCATCTGGTATGACCGATACCGCAGCTGCCTGAGATAGCATTGCCGCCGTTGGTCTTGTTGGAAAGATTGGCAAGCTTGCCCACTGTCTTGACTACAACAGCCTGGCCGTCTCCGTCTCTTACAGCAATACCTGCTGAGTCATATCCTCTGTATTCCAGTTTTGAAAGTCCATCAAGCAGAATAGGTGCTGCCTGCCGATGTCCTATATATCCTACTATTCCACACATATATTTTTACTCCATATGACCTTTTTCTTTGATCACTTTGATCACATCATCTACATACTTCTCACAGATCTCGTCGCTCTCTGCCTCGACCATAACCCTGATCACAGGCTCTGTTCCGGATTCTCTTACAAGGATGCGTCCTGTATCTCCGAGAGCCTCGGCAACGGCGCTTACTGCCTTCTGAACATCGGGATCGTTCTGTGCATCGGGCTTGCTCTTTACGCGTACATTTTTGAGCACCTGCGGATAAAATACAACAGGAGCTGCGAGCTCGCTCATTGGCTTTTCCTTTGCCAGCATTACTTCCATGAGTTTTAAGCTGGTGAGGATTCCGTCACCGGTAGTAGCATACTTGGTAAAGATGATGTGACCAGACTGCTCACCTCCGATGCGGTGTCCGTTTGTAACCATGTTCTCATAGACATACTTGTCACCGACCTTGGTCTTCTCGTACTCAATGCCAACCTTATCAAGTGCCTTGTACAGTCCGAAGTTGCTCATGATCGTCGTAACAACCTTGTTGTTGATGAGCTTGCCTCTCTCTTTCATATAAAGTCCATAGATGTAAAGAATGTGATCGCCTGTGATTACATTGCCTTTCTCATCAACTGCAAGGCATCTGTCTGCATCTCCGTCGTAAGCAAATCCGATGTCGAGCTTGTTGTCGACAACAAACTTCTGAAGGTGCTCAATATGTGTTGAGCCACAGTCAGTATTGATATTGAATCCGTCAGGGCTGTCGTTCATTACATAAGTCTTGGCTCCGAGTGCGTCATATACACCCTTGGCGATCTGCCATGCCGCGCCGTTGGCAACATCAAGTCCGATCCTGAGATCCTTGAAGCTGTATTTAGTGTGTGAGATCAGATATCCGATGTAGCGGTTTCGGCCTGCTACATAGTCGACTGTCCTTCCGATATTCTCTCTCTCGGCAACAGGCACTTCAAGCTTGCCGTCGATATAATCCTCTACCTTGAGGATTGTCTCCTCATCCATCTTCTCTCCGTTGCCATTGAGAAGCTTGATGCCGTTATCATAATACGGATTGTGGGATGCGGAGATCATGATACCACAGTCAAAATCATCAACTCTGGTTATATAAGCCACTGAAGGTGTAGTGGTAACATGCATGATGTAAGCATCAGCGCCGCTCGCCATAAGTCCTGTGCAAAGAGCATACTCAAACATATAGCTGCTGCGTCTTGTATCCTTGCCGATAACAACCTTGGCTTTCTTGCCCTGGTTGGCTCCGTAGTACCATCCAAGAAATCTTCCGATCTGTACTGCATGCTCAAATGTAAGGTTCTTGTTGGCCTCTCCCCTGAATCCGTCTGTTCCGAAATATTTGCCCATATCAGCGTTCCTCCTTATGTATGATCTCGCCGCTGTTCTTGTAAATTGAGTTCTCAGGGACAACGCCCCTTACGCAGGAAGTAGGATATACGTTGCAGTTCCTTCCGATGACAGTTCCGGGATTGCATACTGCGTTACATCCAACCTCTACATGGTCACCGAGCATAGCACCAAACTTCTTGACGCCTGTCTCAATATTCTCTGTTCCGTTGTGAACGACAACAAGCTTTTTGTCGCTCTTTACATTTGATGTGATGGAGCCGGCACCCATATGTGAATAATATCCAAGGATGCTGTCTCCGACATAGTTGTAATGCGGTGTCTGAACGTGGTCAAAGAGGATGACATTCTTGAGTTCTACGCTGTTGCCCACTACGCAGTCAGCACCCACAAGAGCCGAACCACGAATAAATGCTCCGTGACGAACCTCTGTATTAGGTCCTATGATACATGGTGCTCCAAGGTATGCGCTCTCAAATACTGTGGCAGTCTTGTGCACCCACACGTTTTCTTTTACCTCTGTGTAGTCATCACCCAGGCTCTTACCCACCTCAATGATCATGTCCTTGATGCCCTTAAGCGCCTCCCAGGGATAGGTAAAACCCTTAAGGTAATCTGCTGCCAGTGTGTGGTCGAGGTCGTAAAGATCAGTAATCGTATACATATCAGAGCCTCTCTTTCTTTTCAATGTCAAGGAAATACTTGTAAGTATCTACTGTGAGCTCGCCGCAGGCCGGCTCGTCACAGGCGATGATGGCGCCGTTATGAAGCTGAAGAGCACTGCAGGTCCACTTGGAGCTGACAGCTCCCTCTACTGTTGCAGCGAGTGCTCTTGCCTTATTGTGGCCGTTTATAAGGATGAGAACTTCCTTGGAATCAGTAACAGTTCCGACTCCAACAGAAAGAGCCTGTGCAGGCACCTTCTCAGGGTCATTCCCAAAGAATCTGGAATTGACAATCCTGGTGTCAGATGTAAGGTCTCTTACACCTGTCCTGGACGTAAGACTTGTAAAGGGCTCGTTAAATGCTATGTGCCCGTCCACACCGATTCCACCCATGAACAGGTCGATGCCGCCGTAGGACTTTATCCTGGCCTCATAGTCAGCACACTCTTTTACCGGGTCATCTGTCATACCGTTTAATATATTGATATTCTCAGGCTTCATGTCTACCAGGTGATCAAAGAAGTTGTCATGCATGAAGTACCAGTAGGACTGGTCATGCTCCCTTGGAAGTCCAAGGTACTCGTCCATATTGAAGGTCACAACATTGGCAAAAGAGATCTCTCCTGCCTTGTTCATCCTTACAAGCTCCTTGTAAACTCCGATGGGGCTTGACCCTGTCGGAAGTCCAAGTACAAAAGGACGGTCCTTCTCTTCTCCTTCATTATGCTCTGTGATGCGCATTTTTATGTAATTTGCAGCCCAGAGACACATCTTGTCGTAATTGTCCTGAATAACTACTCTCATACTTTTCTCTCTCTTTCGGCGGTTCTACCGCTGGAATAAGTTGAATTTTTACCTACTAATTATAAGTTTTTGACCCCTGTACGTCAATCAGACAACAAGAAGGTAAATGACAACAATCATGATTCCTATTGCAAACATCATAAATGAGAAGGCGCTGCTTGCGCTGACTACTCTCTCGCCCTGACGAAGTACAGCCTGTTTTTCGGCAATGATGAGGATGTAATCCTTATCGCCCCTCGTCCTGCCTGTGACAAGTCCGCACAGATCCGCCGTCTTGTTAAGTATTCTTCCAAGGTTCCAGGCCAGGTGATATCCGTTCGGAATTGCTTTCTTTTCCTTAAGCTGGCTGTGGGTCGTCATTCTAAGGACAATGAGAAGTCCGTCCAGGGCAAAGTCGGCAATCCTTGAGATAAAACCAAACACCGCAGGAAGTGCAACCATGAATACCGGCTCGTAGATCAGTGTCAAAAGATCGAGTTTTGACGGCCAGAGGTTCACATAGGAAGAACTTCCATCTGCATTTTTCCTGATAAAGAGTTTCCTTACAATGAGAAAATAGAGCGCAGCACCGATCAGGATACTGATAATTCCGCCTTTCAGGTTATCCAAAGAGAAATAGTGCACGCTGTGTTCAAGCTCCCCTCCATGCAAAAATCCCTGAGCGCTGTCAGCGAGCCTGTTTAAGGTAGCTCCGGATAAAAGGCCAAATACCGGCATCACAATCGCTGATATCACAAGGACGGCAGCAGAAAGCGGTGTCAGATACTCCTTTTGACTGTCATACTTTTCCTGTAGCTTTTTGTCCTCATTGGATTCCATGAACACGCAGACAAAGAGCTTGGTCATATAGCAGACAGTCATTCCGCCGGTGAGAAGGAACAGATATTCTATCACCTTGAATGTGCCATCAAATACAGCATACTCCACGACAGCCTCGTGAAGCAGGGTCTTACTGATGTAACCGTTAAAAAGAGGAATTCCTCCGATTCCAAGAGCTCCTGACAGAAATACCAGTTTAAGGAGCATCTTTTTCCTTCCGTATCCTCTTACCTCGTTGAGGTTCAGCTTATGGATGTTCATCACGATAACACCTGCAGCCATAAAAAGAACAAGTTTCAGGTTCGAATGATTGACCATGTGGAGAACCGTTCCTCTAACTGCCAGTGCATTCTCTTCCCCAAGAAGAGTAACAAGTCCTGCACCGAGTATGATCATTCCAAGCTGTGACATGGAGGAACACGCAAGCGTCCTTTTAATATCCACGGAAAAAATAGCAAGAACTCCTCCGAGCAGCATTGTCAGCGTCCCAAGAATGCTTATAAACAGCCCCCAGGGAATACTCTCCGGAAGGACATAAACTGCAAGAACGATTATCCCGAATATTCCCGTCTTGGTGATAATGCCGGACAAAAGAGCCGATGCCGGAGCCGGAGCCACGGGATGAGCCATCGGAAGCCAGATGTGAAGAGGGAACATGCCCGCCTTGGCACCAAATCCAAACAGAATACAGCCTGCTGACGCATATAGCTGCGTAAGTTTTACAGCATCTTTGCTCCTGTAAACGCCGATGCACAGCTCTCTGAGTTCGCCAAAGGAAAGCGTACCAACCAGATCATACAAAAGAAATATACCCATGAGCGAAACAAGACCGCCTATGACAGCTACCGCCAGATAAACGCCGCCGGCGCGCAGGGTCGTCTTTTTCTCATCGTGGATAACGCACACATAGCTCGCTATCGACATGATCTCAAAGAAAACAAAAGTCGTGAAAAGATCATCAGACAAAAACAGAAGCGTCGTCGCAAAAAACGTAAGTATCAAAAAGAAATAATACCTCTTCTTTTTTTCCGCATGAGCCATGTACTGCACGGAAAAGAGAGTTGTCATGATCCACATGTATGTCGATATCGCAGCGAAGATCAGCCTGAAGCCGCCTATGTGAAAGCTCATGCCCATTCCGCAGATATATGGAATTTTTATGCTAAGGCCAAGATCACCCATCCTCAAAATCCTCCGCCTGAAACTACGCTTATCATATCTATAACTGGCTGTGCACATACTCCGAAGAATATGGTAACTACAGAAAATATCAGTAGCGGAAGCAGCATTCTGTAAGTCGGGTCAAGCTTTTCTTTATCAGATGCGCCCGCCTTCTGCGTCTCCGTGATCTCTTTTCCCGGGAAAAATGCCCTCACCACCGTGCTTATCATGTAGATCGCAGTCATGAGCGCCGAGTACAACAAAACCAGAACGCCAGCATCTCCAAGGAGCGACTTCTCTTCAAAAAGAGCCCTGGCAATCTCCCACTTGCTTATAAAGCCCGAGAACATCGGAAATCCCGCAAGACCCAGTCCTGCAATAAAAAATGCGGCAAAAGTCAGAGGCATCTTTTTCCCCAGACCATCAAGTTCATACACATAATTTTTGCCACTCTTGTGCATGACTGCTCCGACACAGAAGAATCCGCTTATCTTCATCACGGCATGAAACAGCATATGCACCATCCCCGCCAGCAGCCCAAGCGGCGACATCATTGAAAGCGCAAGGACAATATAAGAGAGATTGCTGACAGTCGAATATGCCATCATTCTCTTGAAATGCGATTCCCTGACTCCCATAGTGGAGGCATAGACGATAGTCATCATGGCAAAAACAACAGCAATGACCTGCGCCCAGCTCCCCTTTACGACATCCGCGCCGAAGCAGTAATAGGTGAATCTCATTATCGCAAATATGCCTGACTTTACCACTGCAACAGCATGGAGAAGTGCCGTCACCGGAGTAGGGGCAACCGAGGCCTCGGGAAGCCAGCCATGGAAAGGAAATATCGCGGCCTTTACGCCAAAGCCAAAAAACGCGAGGATGTACACAAAATACACCACGTCCATATATCTGCCGAGCCTGCTCACATCAAGATTTCCGCCGTATGTAAACTCAATGCCGGTCGAGAACAGCGCATAGAACACCATTCCGATAAAGGCAAACGCCGTTCCGCCAATCATATAGTAGAGATACTTTCTTGCCGCGCGCCTTGCGGCATCCGTCATAGTGTGCATGACGAGCGGGATCGTCACCATGGTCAGCATCTCATAAAACAGGTAGAGGGTAACGATATTCCCGGAAAAAGCAACTCCCATGGTAATTCCGTAAGTAATTGTATAGAATGCAAAAAACGTATTGACCCTCTCCTCGTGCTCCATATACTCAAAGGCGTAGAGAGTTGCCAGCGGCCACAGGCAGCATACTATGCTCCCAAAAAACGTCGCAAGACCGTCAATCCGAAGGGTCATGGGAAGCTTGTCACCGAGGGAAAAGAGCTGCAGCGTCCCCTTTGGCGCATTCGTCAACAGATACAGCGAGATTGCCGTATTGACAAGCACCGCACTCTCCACAAAAATATTTCTCTTCCGGGCATCCTTAAAAGGCACGAACAGCATGTAGAGCCCTGCTATGACGGGAAGAAGTATTGGCACCAGAATAAGATACAGGTTCATTATAAGGTCACTTTCTTATACTAAAATTCAATATTGGTAATCTAAGTCATGCTCAAAACAACGCCGATGTCACAGTCTCCAAAACACCGGTGAGGCCGACCGGCATGATCCCAAAAACAACCGCGGCCGCTGTAAGAATGATAATCGGTATACACATCCCGGGTCCCGGATCTGAAATATCCGCATGTCCGGTATCACTTCCTGCGCTATTTCCATCCTGCGTATAATCATCGGAGAAAAACGCATGAAGGGATATGGTAAGCAGATATCCGGCTGTGAGCAGCGCGCTTACAAGAAGGACCGCCGGGCCAAGCCATCTTATTACCGGGATCCCGGAATTCAGAGCTCCGACTGCCAGATACCACTTGCTCACAAAGGCGCTTGTCGGAGGTATTCCGATAAGCGTTATTGAAACAAGCGTGAAGCACCAGAAAGTCACGGGCATCTTCCGCCCTATTCCGTCCAGCTCTTTTACCAGCTTCCTGCCTGATTTCATGATCACCGCACCGGCTGTGAGAAACAGTGTATCCTTGACTATGCTGTGGAAGATAACGTGAAGTACTGCTCCGACAAATGCGACAGGCTCAAGGAGCGATAAGCCAAACAGAACGTAGGATACCTGGCTCACCGTGGAGTACGCCAGCCTCTTTTTGAGCACCTTCTCCTGATATGCCATCATTGATCCCATGAACACAGTTATAAGGCTTAAGATGATCCATATCTGCTGCACCCAGGTTCCGCGAATACTGTCAGGTCCCACCACATAAAAGATGCATCTGATTATACCAAGGACGCCGGCCTTGGTGATAACACCTGAGAGCACTGCAGAAGCCGGAGCCGGCGCAACCGGATGCGCTGTTGGAAGCCATCCGTGCATCGGGAACATCCCGGCCTTTGTTCCAAATCCCAGTATCATCAGAAATACAGCAAAGAGTTCTCTCTCCGAAAGAGCGATACCACCTATACTGCCCCCCGCTCTGAAGGCAAGGTCATAGCCCTCTGACATAAATAGAAAAAATCCAAAGATAGTAAGAAACGCCCCTCCCACCGAGTAAAAGAGATACTTAAGGGCTGCCATTACCGAGTCATGGGTTCTGTCATGAAGTACCATCGGCATGGAGATAAAAGTCATAAGCTCAAATAGCACGTAGTAGGTAAAAAAGTTCCCGGCAAAACATGCCAGAATCAGCACCAGTGCTGTGGGAATGAAAAAGGCGTAAAATCTTCCGCAGCCTCCCTCATGCTGCATGTACTCATATCCCGCTATTCCAACCAGGACAAATATCCCGGCGAACAGCGCCGCAAACAAAATGCCAAGAGTATCCGCGCCAAACATTAATGAAATTGAGTCAGTAATAGTGTAAGACATAAACAATAGTCCTTTTAATCAAACAGGGCGAAGCCGTTCCTGATAATATCTATGATGACCTGAGAATAAGTTCCAAGCATTATAATGAGCGCAGATATGCCGATGATCCCGATATTTTCAAGAGGTCCCTTCTGAAGCATCGCTGCCTTCTCACCACTTTCAGGCTTGATCTCGATATCGGTCTGCGCGCCTCTCTTAAGCCTTGAGGCCTTTACAGCGCCAACAGGCGTATAGATTACCAGCACCATCCTCATAAAATAAACTGCGTTCAGAACTGTACTGATAGCCAGGGCTGTCCATGCTATGATCATCTTGTATATGGGAGCCGAGGTCGCAGCCGAAGCAAACATGAACTTGGATACAAAGCCTGCCAGAAGCGGCATACCGATCATGGACAGGCTCCCGATCGTAAATCCAACACCGGCCACTTTATTTCTGTAGCCCGCGCCTGTAAGTCCTTTTCTGTCAAGTCTGCCTCCGGAGCAGTCGATGAGTCCTGTCGCGGCAAGGAACAGGAGTGACTTCATGAGGCCATGCGATATCACATGGAAAAGAGCCGCATCTGCTCCCGCATTATTACCAAGCCCTATGCCCATATATATGTATCCTATCTGGGCCACCGACGAGTAGGATATCATCCTTCTGATATTCTTGTCCTTGATGGCATCCACAGATCCTATGATCATCCCGACTACGCCAAACAAAAACAGGATATTCTCCATCTGGGCTCCCGGTATGGATTTATAGGGCAAAACTCTTACAATGAGCTTGATGAGCAGGAAAATATACCCCTTTGAAACTAGGGACGAGAGGATAGCCGAGGCCGATGTCGTGGAGTAGCCATAAGCATCGGGGATCCAGGTGTGAAAAGGATACAGTCCGCTCTTTATGCCAAGTCCCACGGTAAGGAGTACCATAATGACTGCCATCGGAACTTCGTACTGCCCTGTGTCAGCAATCTTTTGAAGCGCTATCCTTGCAGGGCTCATCAGGAGCTGGCCTGTGATCGCGTATAAAAGTGATAGCCCTATCAGGAAAAGACCTGATCCGATGAGGCTCATTACCATATATCTGACTGCAGAGACGTAGACCCTTCCTATCTTTCTCGCCATGATAAGTCCGCAGGCGGCGATCGTACATATCTCTATGAACACGTAAGCAGTGAACAGGTCATTGGTGTAGATCAGCGCAAGGAGCGAAGCAAGAAGAAGATCGAGCTGAATGAAAAAGAGTCCCTGCCTTTCTTTATCTATATCCTTGTCTATATGGTAGATACCTCCGATGACAGACAGCAGCATGATAAGCGAAAAGGCTGCTGCCATCAGGCTCTCAAGGGCACCTATTCTGATCTCATTTCCCCATGGCGCAGGATAATGTCCCATCATATATGTGTAGGAGGATCCTGTCATATAGGTGTATTGAAGCACAAACAGTGACATCACAAACACAAGTCCTGTCATAGCAAGATGCACGATCTTAGCCTGTCTGCCGCTTAGCACAAAGGAGATTATCGCAGAGAACATCGAGAGGATTATGCAAAAAAACGGAAAATTCTGTACCAGCGTCATTCCTCATCCTCCACTGCGCCATAGGTCAGTCTGCCGAGTTTCTCGGTCTCTTCCTGCCTTAGCTTCATCATTATCTCATCGAGATTAAGCGTTGAATACTCCCTGTACAGATTGATAGTCAGTGCCATCATAAGAGCGCTTACACTGACAGAAACAACGATACCAGTAAGGACAAGGCCGGAGGGCACAGGATTGATATAGTTGACAGCATCCGTCACACCGTCTACATAAATTGGGGCATGCCGCCCTTCGATGTATCCCTTTGCAGCCAGGAAAAGATATACCGAGCAGTCCATAATATCCAGTCCTATTATCTTTTTTATTAGATTGGGCTGAAGAAGCAGATTCATCATACCGATGACAAAAAGTATGCATGAGGCAACTTCTTCATAATTGGTAAAGAAAGTCGAAACCATTAGAAACTTCCCCTTCTGAATGCGGCATAAAATGAGTACATGGTGCAGGCTACGACAATGCCCACACAAATGTTGAGGTAGACTATAAGACCTGCGCTCAGGATCGCCCCTGGTGTTCCGGGAGTTATAACTGAGTGAAGATGGTTGGCACCGGTGTAAAAAGAATAGCTCTTGGCAAAACAGTAAAACGAGAGAGCCAGAACCGTGATCACCTTGATAAACTTCTCCGACAGGAACTTCCCCGTCTTCTCAAAACCAAAGGCAGTCTGGTACAGAATGAACCCGGTGCCGATGATGGCTCCGCCGGAAAACCCGCCTCCGGGCGATATGTGTCCGTTCAGTATCACATATATTCCGAAGATTATTATTATTGGAACAAGTATCCTTGCAGCCGGCTGCAGGATGGCACTGTTCACAGGATCATACCTCTTTTCCGGTTCGGGCTTCTTCTCCTTGAGAAGCATCAGCACGCAGCAGGATGCCACAAACAGGACGCATGACTCTCCAAAGGTATCAAATGCCCTGTAGTCCAGGATCATGCCCGCGACTATGTTGACAGCCCCGGTCTCCTCAAGGCCTTTTTCGATGTACCTCCTTGCGACCTCGTTGTTCTCGGGAGCATTGGCATCTCCGAATCTGGGGAGCTGCGAAACTGTAACCAGCAGAAGTATGGTGAGCAGAAATCCCAGCGCCACCGACACGATGATATAGAACCTGTTGAACGTTCTTAAGTTCTTGTCGCGCTCAGAGGCATATATGCTCTCCTCCTGCGCAAGGATGTGCATGAGCTTGCCTATTATATTAGGCCCCTTGCTCTTTTGCCCCGGCTTTTTCATCTCAAATTTTCCCTTCGCCGGGTCGTAGTCACCGCTACACCACATCGCAAATTTCTGCCAAAAACTGTTTTCGTAATCCGGATTTCTTTTGCTCATTCTTCTTCCTGCTCTTTTTCTGAATATTCTGTGCGTATGGATCTTATCTTCTTAAGCGTCACAAACAAAAGTATACTTGTAACTCCTGCTCCGACCGCGCCTTCCGTTATCGCCAGATCGGGTGATTCCAGAATCAGCCAGATGATGGCCATAACAAGGCTGAATGCCATGTATATGACAACTGAAACCAGGAGTTTCTTTGAAAAGCTCACGGAGACGGCACATATTATCAGAAATAATAAAAGTAATATCCTCAGTGTTTCCATCACATTTTCCCTTCTCTTTTGAGTTTTTCAAATTCAGGAACTTCAATGATCTCACAGTCATTTTTAAGCTCCGGATTGGTGGAGACCTCAAGCGCCGCAAGAAGATGGCTGCAGGCCGGTGACGCTATCCAGAAGAGCCCCAGTATTATAAGAAGCTTAAGACTGTCAAAGGAAAAGCCTTTGATGACGATAAGACCTGCGGTAATCAAAAAAAGCCCGAGGGAGTCCAGCATCGCCGCAGAATGCAGTCTGTTAAGCGCATATTTTATCCTGAAAATACCTATGATACCGGATATCAGCACAACGAGCCCCGCAAGGATGAAAGCCGATGCAATAATCATTCTGATCAAATTCATAATCCTTCCTGCCTCCTAGTATAGTAATGATGTAGTCATTAAGGACTACAGTTGATAGTTTCTATT
>CAMNEA010000051.1 GCA_946536145.1 uncultured Butyrivibrio sp. | reverse complement strand
GAGATGAAGCCGTAACCCTTCTGGTTGTTGAACCACTTAACAGTACCTTTGTTCATTGTAATACCTCCACAAAAATTAAAAAATAATCGTTCTGTTGTCTATGACAACACATTAACGATAGCACATATAGTGGCAAAAGTAAAGTGAAATAAAAGTATTTAATGCCTTTACTTTAAAAATTTAGCGTGGTAAAATGTTCTAGTATGAAAGTATTATTAACGAAATTTTGTTAATTATAAATAGTACTTTATGGAGGTTTGTCAAATGAACAAAAAGATAAGAACAGAAGCGGTAGATCACTTATTCGGCGCGATACTGTGTCTTCAGAATAAAGAGGAGTGCTACAGCTTTTTTGAAGATCTTTGTACTGTAAATGAGCTTCTGTCATTGTCCCAGAGATTTGAAGTTGCCTCAATGCTCAGGGATAAGAAAACATATCTTGAAATAGCGGATAAGACCGGCGCTTCTACAGCGACTATCAGCAGGGTCAACAGATCGCTCAATTATGGTGATGACGGATATGAATTGGTATTTGGCAGAATGCAGGATTGAGTTAATGTAAGTCAATGAGACGTTACAGTGAGTCAGAGGGGACGTTACAGTTTGACTCATTTTGGAAATCAAAATGAGTCAAACTGTAACGTCCCCTCTGACTCATGGCGCTAACCATTAACTCTTATTTCTTATCTTCTTTATCTTCTTTGCTTTCCTGATTTTCGCCGGATGCTTCTTTGCTTTCGTCAGAAGTCTTGTCGGCTACAACTCTTTGTTTCGCAATCTCTGCTGAATTCTTCTCGACATCTGTCATGTCGCATTTTCCATGGAACACAGCATTCTCATCAATTACGATACCCTTGCAGGAGACATCGCCGATCACCTTACCCGTGTCACTGATCTCAACCTTGCCCTGAGGGGCTGAAACATTGCCGTTTATCTCGCCTGCTACATATGCATTGAGACAGGATACTGTGCCGGTAATCTTGCCCTCCTGGCCGACGATCAGCGCTCCGCTGATTGTCACGTTACCTTTGACGATACCATCAATTCTGGTGGAATCCTTGGTGGTGAGTGGTCCGTCTATAACAGCACCGGGGCCTATTATGGTTCCTACCTGTTCAAGAGTAGTATCAACGTTTGTTTCTTTTCTGCTTCCGAACATGTCATTTCCTCCATTGTGATATTATTGCCTTCGGGCTTGTCACCCGTTAATCTCTATCAGTTCTTCGGGATCAAGATATTTTTCGTCCTTCTGGATCTGGTAACCCAGGGTCGTGTTTTTGTCTGTTATGGCATAGATAACAGCGCCTTTTTCAATCTCTGTACCCTCTGCTACGAGAGGATCTCCGGAATTTCTGTATATGGATATATATCCGTTGCCGTGGTCTATTGTGACAATATTGCCGAATTTGACATCTGTTGTCACGGTGAGGACTTTACCTGAACCTGTAGCAATTACTGTATTGCCGGCAGATGATTCGAAAAGAAGTAGCGGATTGCCGGTAAGTGTTCCCTCATTTTCCTCGGTGATCTTGGTGACGGTTGTCTCATTGGGATCATCCATGGCATGCTCGGGATTGGGAGCTGTACCGGTTAGCGGGAAACCGGACGGCACAGCCATATTCTCAGCCTCTTCGGCAGAGACGGCTTCATCCTCAAGCCTCTGATTAAGAGCTGCACTGAGCTGCTGCACCTTGGTCTGAAGTTCGTCGTTGGAAGCCTCCAAAGTGCTGCTCTCATTTATAAGGTTCTCAATCTGTGCCTGCTGGCTGCTGTCGATGGACCTTAAATTGTGGATGGTAATTGCAGAATAAATGACGTAGCATATAATGACCAGGGCAATGACAAATGCCGAATAAGCAAGCGCCTGTGTCTTGAAGTGATTAAGATGCAGGCTCTTGGTTGAACCATCGGAATCTCCCGATATGATCATAAAAGTATAATGCCTTTTGTGTCTGTGCTTCCTGGGTTTATTGTTATCAGCGCTCATATTAACCCTCCAATTTAACAATTAATTATAACACTAACATATCTGTCAGGTCAAAAAAAGCCCCAAGGACGTGCCTTGGGGCAAATTTTAGTGAAGTTTATCACCCGATTACTGCTTCAACTGTGTATTCTTTTGTTCCCTCTTCATAAGGAATTACGTTGCCTTCTATCTCTCTGCCGTTGACAGTGAGCTTTGAAATGCCCTTCTGAGCGCCGTTTTGCTTAACTGAAATATTGTAGGTCGCGCCGCGGTACTTTCTTGTTATGTTGAAATCACCAAAGCCTTCAGGCACGCAAGGGTTGATTGAGAGACCCTTATGTGTGGGATATACTCCGAGGATGTACTGTGAGATGTTTACAAAGGTCCAGGCAGCTGTTCCTGTGAGCCAGCTGTTCTTGCCCTGTCCAAAGAATTTCGCATCTCTTCCGGCAACCATCTGAGAGTATACGTAAGGCTCTGTGCAATGCACATCGCTTATCTCCTCGATGTAAGCGGGGCAGGTCTTCTTGTAGATCTCAAAAGCTCTGTCGCCATGTCCGAGAACTGTCTCAGCAATGGATACCCATGGATTGTTGTGGCAGAAGATACCGCCGTTCTCCTTGTATCCCGGTGGATATGAGCTGACTTCACCAAGTTCAAGGTGATACCTGGTATATGCGGGCTGAAGGATCATTATACCATACTTGGTATCAAGCTTTTCTTCAACGCTCTTGAGTGCCTTCTCTGCGAGACCTTCCTCAACGCCGATGCCTGCAAGTACGCAGAAGCCCTGGGGCTCGATAAAGATCTGTCCCTCTTCGCACTCCTTGGAGCCAACTTTGTTGCTGTTTGCATCATATGCGCGGACAAACCACTCGCCGTCCCATCCTGCGGTGCAGGTAGCGTCGTACACTTTCTTAACTTCTTCTCTGGCTCTTTTGGCCTCGGCATCGTCACCGAGAAGCTCTGCGAGCTGAGCATATTCCTCGCCGTACTTTACAAACATTCCGGCAATGAATACTGACTCCGCAACAGGTCCCTCAGAAGGTCCGAAGGTCTGGAAGGATTCACCGGGATGCTCTGAGAAGCAGTTGAGATTGAGACAGTCGTTCCAGTCAGCTCTTCCTATAAGAGGAAGTCCGTGAGGTCCCTTGTGAGTTGCAGTGAAATCAAATGAGCACTTGAGGTGACCCATGAGAGTCTTGGCAACGCTCATGTCGTTATCAAAAGGAACCATCTCATTTAATATTGAAATGTCTCCGGTCTCTCTGATATATGCACTGGTTCCTGCGATGAGCCAAAGCGGATCATCATTGAAGCCTGAACCGATATCTGAGTTGCCCTTCTTGGTAAGAGGCTGATACTGATGATAAGCTGATCCATCCTGGAACTGGGTTGATGCAATGTCTATTATCCTCTGTCTTGCCCTGTCGGGAATGAGGTGTACAAATCCGAGAAGATCCTGGCAGGAATCCCTGAAGCCCATTCCACGTCCGATACCGGACTCATAGTAGGAAGCAGATCTTGACATGTTGAAGGTAACCATGCACTGATACTGATTCCAAATGTTGACCATACGGTCAACCTTCTCGTTGGAGGATGATACATGATAAATGGAAAGAAGGTCTTTCCAGTAATTCTTAAGCTCATCGAGAGATGCATCAACTGAAGCTTCAGTCTTGAACTTGTCAAGCATTGCTACAGCGTTCTTCTTATTAACAACGCCGTAAGCCTCCCACTTGTCATCCTCTTTATTCTCAATATATCCAAGAGTGAAGATGAATGTCTTTGATTCGCCGGGCTTAAGGCTTACGTTGATCTGATGCGCTGCGATGGGTGACCATCCGCTGGCAACCGATCCTGTGCACTTGCCGTCCCTGACTGCATCAGGACTGTCGGGACCGTTATAGGCTCCGAGGAATGCATCTCTGCTGGTATCAAAACCGTCAACTGCGGTATTGACACCGTAGATTGCGTAGTGATTGCGGCGCTCTCTGTACTCGGTCTTGTGATAGATGACAGATCCGCCGTCCGTAATTTCCACTTCACCTGTTGAGAGATTCCTCTGGAAGTTCTTCATGTCATCGTCGGCATTCCACAGACACCATTCTACATATGAAAAGAGTGTAAGTGTGGCATCGCAGTTCTTCTTATTAGTAAGAGTTACTTTTGATACCTCGCAGTTGTCTGCCATAGGAACAAAAGTGAGAACCTTCGCCTCAACATCATTCTTGGAAGATGTAAAGGTGCTGTAGCCAAGGCCATGACGGCACTCATAGGAATCAAGGGAAGTTTTCACAGGCTGCCATCCGGGATTCCAGATGGTATCTCCATCCTTAATATAGAAGTATTTGCCGTTGTTATCATAAGGAACATTGTTGTAGCGATATCTCGTGAGTCTGAGGAGCTTGGCATCCTTATAAAAGGTATAACCTCCGCAGGTGTTGGAGATGAGTGAAAAGAACTCTCTGTTGCCAAGATAATTGATCCAGGGCAGAGGAGTCTTCGGTGTGGTGATAACGTATTCGAGTGCATTGTCGTCAAAATAACCGTATTTCATCAGTAACCTCCCGTGTACTTAAACGTTTTCGATAATTTCTAGGGTCATTATATATGTAAATCATGCAGATTTCAACATAAATTTTTATAAAGTAAAAAGCCCTCTAAAGCGACTAAAACACTGGGTTAAATATTAACTTACACGCATAAGTTTTGGAAAAGGCGCATAAATACTGAATCATATCGAAAACGTTTAATCTAAATATGAACAAAATATGGACAAATTTGAAAATATATATGAAATAGGCTCTTTGAATTTGTAAAAAGATAACAAAAATATCAAAATTGCACAAAAACGAAAATAAGTGGCTTGATTTTAAAGTAAATGTGATGTATATTAAATACACGAAAACGATTAAGTGAGAAGCGCGGGGTAATGAGTAGAAGGATTGTATCACTCAAAGACATATCGAAAGCATGCGGGGTATCAATAGCAACCGTCTCCAAGGCGCTGAATGACCACAGCGATATCAGCAAGGAGACCAAGAGCAAGATAAGAGAGGTTGCGGATAAACTTGGATACCATCCCAATGCAGCAGCCCAGGCTCTCAAGACCAACAGATCCAACAACATCGGAGTTTTGTTTGTGGATGAGGCCAACAGCGGACTTACTCATGATTATTTTTCACACGTTCTCGACAGCTTTAAAAAGAAGGCTGAGCAGGAAGGCTTCGATATCACCTTCATCAACTCGGACAAGTCAAGAAATGGCAATATGACTTATTTGTCACATGCGATTTACAGAGGCTTTGACGGTGTGGTGATAGCCTGTGTAGAGTTCTCCGATCCACAGGTCGATGAGCTTATAAAGAGCAATATACCGGTTGTGACTATTGATCACAGTTTTTATAACAGGATAGCAATCGTATCCGACAATATTAAAGGGGTCAAGGAACTGGTCACATATATATATGAACAGGGACATCGCAAGATAGCTTATGTTCATGGTCAGGAGAATACAGCAGTTACACAGAGCAGGGTGGCGAGTTTTTACAATACGCTCCAGGAGCTTGGAGTCAATATTCCGGATGAATATGTGGTCTCAAGTCCATACAGGAATACGGACAGAGCTTATGAAGCCACCAACAGACTTCTTGATCTGGAAGATCCGCCGACCTGTATCCTTTATCCTGATGACTTTGCGGCTTTTGGCGGACTTAATGCCATCAGAGAGAGAGGTCTTAGGGTTCCGGAAGACATATCCGTTGCAGGGTATGATGGGATAGCAATTGCCAGACACATAAGTCCAAGGATGACGACAGTGATCCAGGACACAGACAGAATTGGAAGAGAGGCGGCATCCAAGCTTATAGATCTCATTGGCAACCCCAAGGGAACTATCATAGAGCAGATTGTTGTGGATGGTGTTCTCGATAAAGGTGAAACGGTCAGACGCATTTAAACTGATTTAAGATGGCGATAGCCATTTTAAATATACAACTCAAATTCTTAATAGAGAAAAGGGAGGTAATAGTAGTTATGAAGAAGAAAGTACTCGGATTGTTACTTTCAACAACTATGGTAGCTGGACTTCTTTCAGCTTGCGGCGGCGCAGCAACAGAGGCACCTGCAGCAGAAGCGCCCGCAGCTGAGGCGCCTGCAGCAGAGGCAGAGGCACCTGCAGCAGAGGCAGAAGCACCTGCAGCAGAGGCAGAGGCACCTGCAGCTGAGGCAGAAGCACCTGCAGCAGCTGATGAGGGCAAGGTTCTCAATATTTCAGCTTGGAACGAGGAGTTCAAGAGCCGTCTTACAGATCACTATCCAGGATATGAGGTAGTTGACGGAACAACAGGTAAGATCGGTGATGTAACAGTTAACTGGCTGATCACTCCTAACGAGGAGAACGCTTATCAGAACAGACTTGATGAGCTCCTTCTTGCTCAGGACAGCGCAGCAGCAGATGACAAGGTTGACCTTTTCCTCGTAGAGGCTGACTACGCAGTTAAGTACACAGATACTGATTACACAGTTCCGATTAAGGATCTTGGAATTACAGATGATGATCTCAAGGATCAGTATGCTTACACACAGGCCGTTGTTACAGACTCTAACGGAGTTATCAAGGGCACATCATGGCAGGGCTGCCCTGGTGTTATGATCTACAACAGAGCAATTGCAAAGGAAGTATTCGGAACAGATGATCCTGCAGAGATTCAGGCTAAGTTCTCAGATTGGGATAAGTTCTTTGAGTCAGCTGGTGAGCTTGACAAGGCTGGTTATGATGTAATTTCTTCAACAGCTGATACATTCCGTGTATACCAGAACAACGCTAAGCTTCCTTGGGTAGATGGCACTAAGATCCAGGTTGATGACAACCTCATTAAGTGGGTTGAGGATTCCAAGAAACTCGCTGACGCCGGCTACTGCAACACTTGGGGACAGTGGGGCGAGGACTGGAACAAGGGATTCTATCCTGAAGGAAAGGTATTCGCTTACTTTGGACCAGCTTGGCTTATTGACTTCTGTATGGCAGCTGACGTAGATGGCTCAGTAGCACACGATGGTGGCTGGGCAGCTACAGAGGGACCTCAGGGCTTCTACTGGGGCGGAACTTGGATCTGTGCAGCAGCCGGAACAGACAATGCAGGACTTGTTGCAGATATCATGAGAAAGATGACATGTGATCCTGAAGTTATGAAGGACATCGTTCTTAAGGACAATGACTTCGTAAATAACAGACCTGTTATGGAAGAGCTTGCAAATGATCCTTCATACCAGAACGCAGTTCTTGGCGGACAGAACCCTCTTAAGATGTTCTGCGCAGGCGCTGACAACATCGATATGGCTAACCTTACAGCTTATGACCAGGGACTTCTTGGTGACTTCCAGACAGCTATGGGTGACTACATCAATGGCAACTATGCAACAATCGATGAGGCAATGGAGCAGTTCTACACACTTGCACTTCAGAGATATCCTGAGCTTACAAGATAATCTTGCATAGTATTTACAAGGTAATACTTTTGCCTGCCGGTTTTCCGGCAGGCAATTCTTTGAAAACGCTTAAAATTACGAAAAGAGTAGCATTCTTGGAGGTAGTGAGTATGGACAAGAAACAGTCCAATAATAATGTTGTTAAGTTCAACAGATGGGGTTATATCTTCCTTATACCTTTCTTTGTAACTTACATAATATTCAGTTTTATTCCGCTATGTTCAACAATTTATAACAGTTTCTTTGAAAACTATCGTTCAGGTCTCAAACAGATAGGACCTAACTTTGTAGGTGTTCAGAACTATGTAAACCTTCTTGGAACACCTGAAATATGGAAGTATCTTGGCAATACACTTATCATGTGGATTGGTGGTTTCATACCACAGATAGTGATAGCTCTTTTGCTGGCATACTGGTTCTCGGATCCGTCATTAAGACTTAAGGGGCAGAGATTCTTTAAGACAGTTATTTATATGCCTAACCTTATCATGGCATCAGCTTTTTCAATGCTGTTCTTTGCACTTTTCTCAGACAGTGGCCCTATAAATCAGATTCTTATGAGTATCGGCGCAATCAGTGAGCCCTATAAGTTCTTCCAGTTTGTAGGAGCATCAAGAATACTTGTAATGCTCATGAATTTCCTTATGTGGTTTGGAAATACCACTATCCTTCTTATGGCAGGTATGCTTGGTATTGACTCATCACTTTATGAGGCAGCTCAGGTAGACGGAGCAACAGCCTCTCAGGTATTTTTTAAGATCACAATGCCTATTCTTCGTCCCATCTTCGTATATGTGCTGATCACATCACTTATCGGTGGTCTGCAGATGTTCGACGTTCCTCAGATCCTGACAAACGGCCGAGGCAATCCTATGGATGCTTTAACCACAGTTATCATGCTGCTCAACAGATACCTTACCAGCAAGGATGTAGGCCGTGGCGGTGCATTGTCAGTATTCCTGTTCATAGTAACGGGTATTCTTAGTCTGGTAGTCTTCAGAATGAACAGTTCTAAGGAAAAGAATTAAGGAAGGAGAGATAAGGATGAATAACGATACACAGATGAAGCCACATGGCGTTCCGATTGGAGTAAGAAGAACGATTGCTTATATAGTTCTAATTTTCTTTTCATTCCTTTGCCTGATTTGGTTTTACATTTTGCTTATTAACTCAACAAGATCACACTCGGAGATGACACTTGGATTTACAATCCTTCCGAGCACGCATCTTTTGGATAACTGGTCCAGCCTTGTAAACGGTACGATCCCGATTGCAAGAGGATTCATAAACAGTTTGATAGTTTCCGTATGTACAGCATGTCTTACCTCATATTTCTCAGCAATGACTGCTTATGCGATCAATACTTACAGATTTAAGGGAAGGACAGCTGTAGCAACCTTTATCCTGGCAATCATGATGATTCCCGGACAGGTAACAGCACTTGGTTTCTTACAGCTCATTAACAGAATGGGGCTGGATGATTCCATCGTACCACTTATCATTCCTGCAATTGCATCTCCTGTAACATATTTCTATCTCAAGCAGTACATGGAGAGCAACCTGCCTCTTTCGCTTGTAGAGGCGGCCAGGATTGATGGATCCGGAGAATTTCGTACATTTAATACGATCATTATGCCGCTTATAAGACCGGCAATCAGTGTTCAGATGATATTCGCGTTTGTAGGAAGCTGGAATAACTACTTCACACCGGCCCTGATCCTTCACACTGATGTCAAGAAGACACTTCCTGTTATGATCGCACAGCTTCGTGGAGCTGACTGGCTCAGATTTGATATGGGTCAGATATACATTATGATAGCAGCCTCGATTTTCCCGGTTATCGTGATCTATCTTATTCTGTCTAAATACATCGTTGGTGGTGTTTCAGCCGGCGCTGTTAAGGGATGATTGTTATTTGGGTTAGCTGTTACTGTACTCATAGACAGTAGCATTTATCCTCCTATTTTACTCTTTCCTTTTATAAGCGTTTTAGAAAAGCCGTGGCCTTCTGCCGCGGCTTTTCGCATTAATGGATCAGGGACTCAATATTGTCCTTGTTGACAGCTGGGCCTTTGGGTATAATCAGAGATGTAAATACAAAAGAGATTGGGAAAGGTACTTGTTATGGGCGAAACTAAGCAGATGCTTTTTGCAAAAAACCTGATATGTATCTGTGTTGATGAAAAGAAAAACGAGGACTATCTTGGAAAAATTTATCATCAGTACTCAGACAGCTTTATCCCGTTTGACGGTGTGGCAGATATGATGCTGAAGATAGAGGAACTCTTTGATGAGTGGGACTTTCCGCAGAGGGGGCTTGCAGAGAGGGCTTTTACAAAAGAGGCGAAGGAAGCGATTAGGGAGAGAAACAAGCGCCGCCATCAAAATGACAGCGATCTGCTTCCTATAGAGATAATCCAGGAGAAATTCGGCGTCCGGAATATTCAGAACAAAAAGGGAGAACTCGGTACATTTGTTGTGCAGGTGGTTTACAGACAGGATGCCACCTGGCAGGGGCATGTCATCATTAAGGAAGCTAATGAAAAGATGGATTTTATCAGTGCTTTTGAGCTAATTAAGATCATGGATAAGGCACTTGAGGAGAATCAGGATTGAAGAGCCTAAATAAAAGCATAAGAATTCTGCTGATAATACTGACAGTACTTGTTCTGGGAGTTGTCGGAGCCTGGATCGGATTTACAGCGTACATCAGTAGCTACTACAGGGCTGATGAGGCGATAATAAATGCTACCGAAAAAGAACTGGAGCTACTGGTCGAAGATTATTCTGATGAGAATGGAACGGTGTTCCTGCCAAAGACACAGAGTCCGAAGTCGGTAATAGTGTTCTATCCGGGCGGGAAGGTTGAGTACAGCGCCTATAAGGCTCTTATGTACAGGCTCTCTTCAAAGGGGTATTTGTGCATTTTACCCAGGATGCCGGGGAATCTCGCTGTTTTGAACATTGGTGCTGTTGATGATATGTATAAGAGCAGATCGGATGATTATGATCTGGCAAGTGGCCTTGACTGGTATCTCGCGGGACATAGCCTTGGGGGCGTGGCTGCTTCTAAGTACCTTAAGAAAGACGCCGGTTCGGGAGCGGTCGATTTTTCAGGACTTATACTATGTGCATCCTATGCCACAGAGGATCTTTCAGAAAGTGGTTTGAGATTTCTGTCGATATACGGTGACAGGGACGGGGTTCTTAACATGGATTCCTATGAACGCAGCAGATCGCTGTGGCCAACTGATTCAAAAGAGGTTGTTATTGAGGGTGGGATCCATTCGTTCTTTGGAAGCTACGGTATTCAGAAAGGCGATGGAGAGCCCCTAATAACTAACGAGGAACAGCTGGAGGAGACTGCAGATATTATTGATAAATGGATATCCGAAAAAGACAGATAAGATGAGATTTACGGATTTTGCTATGTGATTGAGTGATAAACTGTGTTAGAATGTAAGTGCTTACATTCTAACACGGTTTTTTAATTGGAGGGTTACATGGAATTCAATATTGTAGAAGTATTTGGCAGAAGTGTCACAATCGAGCTGGTTTCAGATCTTATTTTCAAACAGGAGCGTAGTTTTTCTGTACTGATAAACGGGCAGAAGAGACTTACAGCTGACAGGAATGTGGTAACTGTAACAGATCTTTTGCCAGATACAGAGTATGTGATAGGAATTGAACAGGACGGTGCTGTTGAGGAGAAACGCTTTACGACAAGACATGAATCGGCGCTTCTTGATGTCAGGAAATTTGGTGCAAAGGGAGATGGGAAAAGCTGCGATACTGCTGCTATTCAGGCGGCGATCTGCGCATGCCCCAAGGATGGCTGTGTTTATCTTCCGGAAGGCGTTTATTATGTCACACCGCTCTTTTTAAAGAGTGATATGACACTGTGGCTTGATGATGGTGCCGTGATTCTGGGAGACTGCAAAAGAGAGAATTACCCGGTTCTGCCGGGGATGATAAGGACAACTGATGAGGGGGATGAGTACAATCTCGGAACCTGGGAGGGCAATCCGCTTGATGCCTTCGCGTCGCTGATAACTGCGATAGATGTCAAAAATCTTGACATTATAGGACCGGGAACTCTTGACGGAAATGCGCAAAATGCGGACTGGTGGGTAAACCCAAAGGTAAAGAGGACAGCCTGGAGACCCAATGTTGTCTATCTGGTAAGATGCGAAAATGTAAGGATCCAGAACGTCACGGTTTTGAATTCTCCGTGCTGGACGGTGCATCCGTACTACTGCGACAACATCAGCTTCCTGAATCTCTATATTCACAATCCGTCGGATTCTCCAAACACAGACGGTCTTGATCCGGAGAGCTGCAATGGAGTGACGGTCCTTGGAACTGTTATTTCCGTTGGAGATGACTGCATGGCAATTAAGAGCGGCAAGTACTATATGGCACTCAACCACCACAAGGTCACAGAGAATGTCGTGATCAGAAACTGCCGCTTTGAAAGAGGGCACGGAAGTGTTACCGTTGGTTCTGAGGCAGCAGGCGGAGTAAAGAATGTCAGGGTATCGCAATGTATCTTTGACGGCACGGACAGAGGACTGCGTATCAAGACGAGACGTGGAAGAGGCAAGAGATCGGTACTTGATGACATAGTATTTGAAAACATAAATATGAACGGTGTTCATATGCCCTTTACCATCAACATGTTTTACTTCTGTGATCCTGACGGACACAGCGACTATGTGCAGAACCAGGAGCCGGAAAAGGTAGATGACATGACGCCTTACATCGGTACGATTGCCGGGCGAAGGATAAACTGTGAGGGAGTAAATGCCTGCGTGCTGTGTGCGGTCGGACTTCCTGAGAGCGTGATAGGTAAGCTCGAATTTACTGATATTAAAGCTGTATTTCTTCCCGCGGATGAGCGCACTTTGGAGCGCCCTGTCATGATGGATAATTTTGACGAGATGGAAGGACGCAGCATCTATGCTAAAAATGTAGGACAGCTGATTCTTAAGAATGTCGAGATTTCAGGAGCCGGGGACGATACTCCGGAACTGATAAACGTTGGCGCAAAAGACCTGGAAAACCTGAATTATACTTGATTTTTCGGAGGGATAATATGCTTATAACTGTTACAAAATCCGGATCCGGTTTTGAAAGGATACAGGACGCCATAGATTCGGTTCCCTATGATGTTGCGGCCGTTATCCAAATAGGAGAAGGAATATTTCGGGAAAAGATCTTTTGCGAAAAGAAAGACATAACCTTCATCGGGGAAGGAATTGACAAAACAGTCATAGATTTTGACGACTGCGCAGATCAGATCATGGAAGACGGGTCGAGGCGCGGGACATTCAGAAGCTACACGGCTTTCTTTGGCGGCGAAAGGGTTACTGTCAGGAACATGACCATAAGCAACAGCGCAGGTGACGGCAGAAAGGTCGGTCAGGCAATTGCTGTCTATGCTGATGCAGAGAGATGTCTTTTTGAAAACGATAAGCTTACAGGGCACCAGGATACGCTTTTTCTGGCTCCGCTTCCAAGAACAGAGAGGCAGAAAGGCGGATTTACAGGTCCCGGGATGTACAAAGAGCGAAAGCTTACAAGGCAGTATTATAAGAACTGCATAATAACGGGAGATGTGGATTTTATCTTCGGAGGCAGCGATGCAGTCTTTGATGACTGTGACATTGTAGTCAATAATCGCGAAAAGGAAAGCTTTGAAAGTAAAAAAGATGACAGTGCCACTAAACTTGACAAGGACCAGATAGATACAAAGGAGAGGTTTATAAACGGCTATGTGACAGCCGGGTGCGGCCTGTCAGACGGTCTTGGATTTGTATTCAGAAACTGCAGCGTGCGCGGAGAAAAGGGATGTGCCAAAGGGTCTGTATTTCTTGGACGCCCCTGGAGAGAACAGGCGAAGGCAGTCTTTCTGAACTGTACTATGGATGAGACCATTGCAAAGGAGCGCTTCTCGGGATGGGGCGGAATTACCAAAGACGAGCCGCAGACCTGGTATGGAGAATATGGTACCATGGTTGATGGGAAGAGTGCGGATCTGTCCGGCAAGAATCCATGGGTAAGGGATATAGATGATAAGACAGCTGCTTCGATATCACAAAGGGCAGATGAGATCGCCGGGATTTGATATACTATAGCTGTAAGGGGGAGCTGATATTATGAAAAAAGCTTTTATGGCAAGAATACTGCTTACAATATTGCTGACCGTTACGCTTTGCTCAGGAGCGTGCGGATGCGGAAAAAAGCAGCCGGTTAAGACAGATGCTACGGCGGTTGCTGCTACGGTTTCGGCTGATTTGGAAAGCAGTATCGAAGGGGAGACTCAAACTAAACAGGTTGCAGAAGATGATACCGGGCAGGATAAGATTTCTGATGATTCCAGTAATGCATCGGACCCGGAACCAGCGCAGGAGGAAAATGTGGCAGCGCCGGAATCTGAACCGGATGCTGCGGGCAGCACAGAAAGCGTATCGGATGATGCCGCTGTCAAAGAGAATCTTCCTGATGAAGACGGCGTCTATACGTCAAAGGATGATGTGGCACTGTATCTGCACGTCTATGGCAAGCTTCCGTCTAACTTTATTACCAAAAAGCAGGCGAAGAAGCTTGGATGGAATGGGGGCTCTCTTGAGGAATACGCTCCGGGTAAATGTATCGGAGGGGACTACTTCGGCAATTATGAAGGTCTTTTGCCAAAAGATAAGGAATACCACGAGTGCGATATAGACACGCTTGGAAAGCAGAAACGAGGCGCCAGGAGGATAGTATATTCGGATGATGGATACATATATTATACTGAAGACCACTACGAAAGCTATGAGCTTCTGTACAGCCCTTAATGCCTGCGTCAATGGAGTTTGTGAGTGATGAAGAACAGAATCTCAATTATCATTTGCATCAGTTTGCTGGTGGTTGTTAGCTTTTTTGCACCGGGCGGTCTTCGTGGTGACACTAAAATGAAGTCGGGGCATATTGTGATCAATGAAGTATGCTCCAACAATTTTGCACTTACTTCTGACGAGAACGGTGAGTACGAAGACTATGTTGAGCTCTACAATCCGGGCTCGGATGATCAGAGCCTTACCCTTTATCTGTCCGATAACAGCGATGACCTTAAGAAGTACAAGGTGGAGGAGGACATCCCGCCCTATGGATTTCTTGTGGTATGGCTATCCGGAGCAGGAAAAGAGGGATATCTCCATGCCGGCTTTAAACTGGCCAGAGAGGGAGAACAGATTTTTTTAAGTGATGAGAGCGGCAAACTCTTAGACATAGTAAATGTGCCTGCACTCAGATATGACCAGACATATTCAAGGCAGAGGGATGGAGAAAACGGCTTTGCGGTTTTGACCGGAACCCCGGGAAGCAGCAATGAAGATGCTATCCCCCTGACTGTAGATTTTGCGGCTTCTCCCGTGTTTTCGCTGGAGGACGGTTTTTATGATATAGGAACGCGCCTTAAGATCAGCGCGAAACCATGGCAGAAGATATATTATACTGTGGACGGATCTGTCCCTGATGAAAACAGCACTGTTTACAAGTCGCCTCTGATTCTTTCCGATGCGTCTGACAGGGACAACTACTATGCGCAGCAGAAGATGTATCCAACGTATGTCGCGCCTGATTTTAAGGTGGATAAGGCCAATGTTGTACGTGCGGTTGCTGTGGATATTCTTACAGGCAGAAAGAGCAGAGTGGTGACCCATACCTACTTCTGCGGTTTTGATGATAAAGAGCTCTACAAAGATGTACCTGTAATCTCACTTGTCTTTGATCCGGATGATCTCTTTAACTATGAGAATGGCATTTTTGCCCTGGGAAAGATGTATGATCTTTACAAGGAGATGGGCGGATTTCTGGACATACCCGAGGAGGAAGTTCCCTCCCATTTTACTGCTGAAGACGGACGTGAGATATACAGAAGTGACTTTACCAATGCCTATTTTATGGGGAGGAATTCTGAAGTAGAGTCAAGGATGTCTGTGTTTGACAAAGAGCATAAACATGTCTTCTCTCAGAATACAGGCGTCAGGGTGGCGGGAGAGTCATCCAGATATAATTTCCAGAAGTCTCTTAATCTTTACGCTAGGGATATCTATGAGGGCAGGGGAGTCTTTTACAAGGGATTTTTCGACGAGACGGAGAAAAAGGTCAGGCTCAGAAGAAGTGACAACAGAATCTGGTTTCAGGAGCCCATGCTTCACAGCATCCTTGGCGAACTTGGGCTTTTGTATCAGGACTGCCAAATGGAAGCTCTTTTCATAAACGGTGAATACTGGGGAGCTTACAATCTGCGGGAGCAGTATGATGACTATTACTTCAAAAATCACCTTGGACTTGATGACGGTGAGTTCTGGCTTATTAAAAACAATGAGGTTGAGTATGGCCCGCAGGAGGCGTTTGACAGCTACGACTACCTGATCAACATGATAACCTATTCGGATGCCTCAGATGATGAGATATACGATCTGATTTGCCAGATGGTTGACATTGACAACCTGATAGACTATTTCTGTGCGCTCTTATATTTTGATGATGAGGATATAGAACCCAGGCATAATCAGATCCTTTTCAGATCTGCCGACGATATGGGCGGAGTACTGACAGATACAAGATGGCGATGGATGGTGTATGACCTTGATGTTACGCTGGGAGACCCTGAGAACAATACCTTTGAATACCTGAGGGATGGCGGAGACGGGCTGTATCTTCCGGGGTATCTTTATTCCAATGAGAAGTTCCGCTCGCAGTTCAGAAGCAGGATGACCGAGCTTATGGATACAACCTTTTCCTATGAGCACATGCATCAGGAGCTTCTTAAGTGGGATCTTATGTACCGCAAGCAGAATATTGCATCTGTGGAGCGTTTTGATGGAGAGGAATACACCGAGAGTGATTATGAAGAGGATCTTGAGGATATTGACGAGTTCTTTCTTACGAGGCGTACGTTCATGGAACAGTTCCTTGAAGAGGATATGAACAGATAATGTGGATGCTTTCAGCTACAGGGCTTATACAAAGGAGATGCTATGGAACAGGTTTTTTATATAGATCTTAAGGGCGTGATAACCAGAGAGGAGCTGCATGAGAAGCTAACAAAAGAGCTTCCTCTTCCGGACTTTTACGGACACAATCTGGATGCTCTCTATGATATTTTTACCGAGGACGGCGAAGACTGGAATATTATTTTTTACAACTGCTGCGATACAAGAGCAGAGATGCCCGAGTATTTCGCAAGTCTTGAGAGGATGTGCAAAAGGGCACAGGAAGACTGTGAGGGGCTTAAGATCAGGTTTTTTGTATAACAGATAACCGGGCTGGTGAAAGGAGAACTGCATGAGACAGATAACACTTGGAAAGACAGGGATAACGGCACCGCAGAATGGCTTTGGCGCTCTGCCCATACAGCGTGTGGATATGGAGACCGCTGTAAAGATACTGCGAAAGGCCTATGAAGGCGGTATGACGTACTTTGATACCGCAAGAGCCTATACTGACAGCGAGGAGAAGCTGGGAGAGGCTTTCGGTGATGGGATCAGGGAAAAGATATTTATAGCGACCAAGACCCAGGCGAAGACACCTGAGGACTTTTGGAAGGATCTTGAGACATCACTCAAAAATCTCAGGACCGATCATATTGATCTTTATCAGTTCCACATGGTTAACCAGTGCTACAGACCGGGCGACGGCACCGGGATGTATGAGTGCATGCAAAAAGCAAAGGAGGATGGAAAGATCCTCCATATAGGAGTTACTGCCCATAAACTTATGGTGGCAAGGCAGCTTATAGAATCGGACCTGTACGAGACACTGCAGTTTCCGCTAAGCTATCTCTCATCTGACAAAGAGCTTGAGCTGGTCTCAATGTGCCGGGATCACAACATGGGATATATCGCCATGAAGGGGCTTGCAGGCGGCCTGATAAACCGCTCTGATGCTGCAATGGCATTCATGGATCAGTTTGACAATGTAATGCCTATCTGGGGCATACAGAAGGAAAAAGAGCTTGACGAGTGGCTTTCATATATGGATAGCACCCCACAGCTTACAGGTGAGCTGAAAGAGTTCATAGACAGGGAAAAGGAAGAACTGGCCGGCGATTTCTGCAGGGGATGTGGCTATTGCATGCCTTGCCCGATGGGGATTCAGATAAACAACTGCGCAAGGATGTCTCTTATGATAAGGCGTGCCCCTGCGAAGGGATGGCTGTCAGAACACTGGCAGGAGGAGATGGCCAAGATCGATACCTGTATAAACTGCCGACAGTGCACGACCAAGTGCCCGTACGAGCTCTCTACTCCTGAACTTCTTAAGAAGAACTACGAGGATTACAAAAAGGTACTGGCAGGGGAAGTGACAATCTGAGCAATACCTGTGATACAAAAAAGCCGCATGGCCTGTTTAAGGCTACGCGGCTTTTAAATATCTTATGAATTGTGCTCGACAAGATAATCGTTTAACGCATCAGTGATCTCGTCGCCGTCAATTCCGTGAACGGCACATGCCTCTGCGAGGGACTCCATCTGTGACGCGGGGCAGTAGATGCACCCCATTCCGCACTCCATAAGGAACTGCGCTGCCAGCGGGTGCTTGGTTATGATATCGCCAACCAGCATGCTGGAATCTATAATATTTCCCTCAGCAGTGCCCTCTGCTGTATTTTGCTCTTTTAATTCTTCTGACATTGAACCAGCCTCTCTTTCTTTTTCACTTCCAAAAAATAAATCTCTTAAAGAACCCATATATGCCTCACATTTTGCTTTTTAGAATTGATTGTGCAAAATGTATTCTACTACACTAATTCACATACTGCAAGTATCTTTTGAATCAGATGATCTCCTGAATGTATACTCCGGGACATTTACTCAGATCCACGTAGTCGTTGCCAACCTTAATGGTAGGGCGCGATAGGTGTGAAGTGTTGATATATATTATCTCTCCGATTTCTCCGGTATTGAGTCTCACTGTATTGAGAAGATATGTATTGACTATGTTGTGGAGAAAGGCAAATATCATCTCGGCGTCGTACTTCTGAAAACCTTCATCCTCAAACATGGAAATAGCTATGAAAGGACACAGAGGACCGCGGTAATATCTCGAGCTGGTCATTGCGTCGTAAACGTCTGCAATGGCAACTGCCTTGGCATATTTGTCGATCTGAGGACCGCGCAGCTTAAGCGGGTACCCTGTTCCGTCGCATCTCTCATGGTGCATCAGGGCAGCATTCTTGACGTGGTTGCTGATTGCAAGAGGTCTCATGGCCTCATAACCCTTCTGAGGATGAGTCTTGATGATGGAGTACTCTGAATCCGTAAGCTGACCCGGCTTGGTGATTATCGAATCAGGGATCATCAGTTTGCCGATGTCATGGAAAAGACCTGCCTGGGTGGCGAGCTCGATTTCAGGCTCCGACCACTTGAGCCACTGCGCAAGTATATTGGTGATAAGACCAACATTGACACAGTGCGTATAGGTGGCATCGTCATATAGCCGAAGATTGTGAAGCATATCAAAAATATTGGCTGCAGTCCTGCCTTTGCCAAGAAGGGAGTAGATCGGAGAGATCATTTCATCGAGGTCAAGATCTTTATTGCCTTTCAGGATATCTCCTATGGTGTGCTCAAACTTCTCGGCACACTCCTCAAAATCATGTTTGAATTCCTTGAATTCCTCGGACTGCTTAAGACGCTCAGAATAAGTAAGCCCTGAGTTGCCGACATCCTGGGACGCCTTGGTTTCAACAGGGTTTTCTTCAATAAGCACATCTATTATGGAATAAAATGCCAAGCGAGCGATGTCTTTTTCACTAAGGACTGTCCCCTTGTCGAGAAGCCTGATATTGGAGTCGTATGAAAAAACATCATTTGCCAGCATCATTCCCGGCAAAAGCTTTTTGGTCAGCACTCTCTTCATAATAAATAATTATAAATAGCCCATATATCATTGTCAAAGGAGAATTGACAGTATTGGCTTGACATCGGGGATGCGTTGTAATAGTATTCATTTATAAAAATAAATTCTTCGGGGCAGGGTGCAATTCCCAACCGGCGGTATAGTCCGCGACCCGCCTGCTTGCAGGTGGCTGATTTGGTGAGATTCCAAAACCGACAGTAAAGTCTGGATGAGAGAAGAATTCACAATAAGCTCTTTTTGTGGTGCCCCAGGTCTGTTTGGAACTGAGGGCTTTTTTGTTTAATGAAAAGTCTAATCCCCCAGCTATGCTGGGGAGAATAGAGTAGTTGGAAGCGT
>CAMNEA010000050.1 GCA_946536145.1 uncultured Butyrivibrio sp. | reverse complement strand
TACCACACTTATTGCAATAATAGTACTCAGAGTTTCCGGGAGCTGTCTCTGTTGCCGCCTTTGCCGGAGTCTTTACAAGATTGTGTGTATGACCCAGAGCCCTGATAACCCATGAGTCTTTGGCTATTTCTTTTGTCCCCTGTGCATCTGAATAGTATTTACCACACTTATTGCAATAATAGTACTCAGAGTTTCCGGGAGCTGTCTCTGTTGCCGCCTTTGCCGGAGTCTTTACAAGATTGTGTGTATGACCCAGAGCCCTGATAACCCATGAGTCTTTGGCTATTTCTTTTGTCCCCTGTGCATCTGAATAGTATTTACCACACTTATTGCAATAATAGTACTCAGAGTTTCCGGGAGCTGTCTCTGTTGCTGCCTTTGCCGGAATCTTAGCCATACTGTGAACATGCTTATTGATGATCCATTTTGCACTTACACTTCCCTTATAATTTCCAAGACCATCAACCTTTATTTCGTAACTTCCTATCCCCGTAGCAGAAAGAACGCTCGATGCGTTTATGGTATAATCCGTATCCTTCTTAAGCTCCCTGTTGCCATCCGTAACCTTTACGGAAGTTGTCTTAACATTGCCATCGTACTCATAGCTACCTTGTGTAAGAACGACCATATTATCTGTGAGGTCCTTCTGCTCTATCGTAAATGTTGTCTTAGCAGTCTTTTCCCCCGATGGGCCCTTAAAGACGGCATAAGCCAGATATGTTCCCGCATCTGTAGGAGGCGTCGTCGATGCACTGTAAGAAGTTGTTCCTGTTCCTGTGTAGTAGATACTTCCGGCAGTAATAGTAGACGGGAAGCCGCTGTCCCTTACTATTTTGCCTGCTGCAGCTTTAGCGCCATCGTAAGTCTTGCCTGACTGGCTTATACTTGCTGTATAAGATTCAGTGCTGTGTTTGCTGCAGGTTACCTTTACAGATCCGTCAGTATTGCTATCAAGCTTACACTGGTGGAAAGAAGTGATCCTTACGGGATCTCCGGCATAATCAGTTTCAAAAGTGCCATTTATGTCCTCTGCAACAAGATATATATAATACTTGCTCGTATTGGAATAATCCGCGTTTAATGTAACTGTTGCAGTACCTGATGTGATATTACCATCCGTTATTTTCAGAGGCCGGTAATCTTTTATATTGGCGCTGGAAAAATTACTGCGGCTATACTCTTTATCCAGCACAAGGACTGACAGCCTGTTGACATTTCCCTTATGCGAACCTGTAACATCATATTTAAACGTAAGTGTTTTTCCGGTGCTGTCGATCTCAGCGCCGTAGGGCGCGTTGATCCCTATGTCTGTATCCCTTAGTGTAAAGGTATAATCTTTACCATAGTTGCTGCCTTGGTTATAATCACTAACCATGTATGAGAAAAGAATTTCATTTAGATTCACAACAAACGCAGGACAGTATCCGGCTGTATAGCCTTTATCTTTACGGTTCTCTTCGCCCTGTGAATCAACATACCATACAGGGCCTGTAGTTTCCTGCCTTGTTCTTAACCACCAGGAATCAGCGTTTTGCCCATATTTTCTTATTCTTGTTTGATTTTCATCAAATGCATACGCGGAATGATTGGCTTCTGAATAGCTCAAAACGAATACCTTTTCACCGGTTAAAGCGTCATTATAACTCTTGACGCCATTAATTGAAGTGGCTTCATATGCTTTTTTATAGCTGTTCGCAATAACCCTTTCTTCAATTGATGTAAAATTATTTGTATTTAAGAGAAAGCTGCTGCCATTTAACCATGCTTTTGCACTTGAATCCTTCCACTCATTTGAATTTGAGTAAGATGAATAAATACCCTTTTGAACGATAGTCTCAGAATGTAACAAAATCTTATAACCCTCGTCGCCGGAAGCATTATAAGTTTTTGTCCCATTTTCAAGTACGCGATACTTTACAGGCTCTCCATTAAATTTTCCATAGTAGACATGGTCAATATTATTATCTGTAAAAGTATGTGCGTTATTATAACCTCCAATAATATATCCCCCTGCTTTAACAGTACCTAAACGCAATCTGCTCAGATCCCTTACAGGCATCTCTGCAGCCAGCGCCTCCCTTGCATTTCCCCCCGCAAGTGGCAGCGGCGATACTATCATAGCCGCTGATAAAACCAGGGCACATCCCATTTTCAAAATACGTTTCATTCCCCTCATCAAGTTACCTCCTTAAGAAAATCGCTATGTATGACACATCTACAGAAACAGTTGTTACCTTCTACCTGGCAGATATCTTTTCAAATACCTCAAACTTCCAAAGAGACAGCACCAGGAACAAAATGGCCAGCACACCATAGAATATGGCAGCCATGGCTCCGGTCTTGGCTTCTCCCGATGAGAGCTCTCCAAGGCTCTTTTCACCCTCATATATACTTGTTGCAATGCCCATATCCTCAGGGCGATAGAGATATTTGCTCTTCTGAATGCCTATAATGGTATAGTTGGTATCTTCTTTTACAGTAATTCCGCGATAGGACACCCTCTGGTCGCCTTCCTGTAAACTATCGGGATCAGAAAGAGAAAAGAAAATATCATCTCCTTCAAAGTAGTAATAGTAAGGGCTCTCATCCAGTTCATCCTGCCAGAAGGTTTCTACTCCAAGCTTTTCAGAATTCAGAAGCGGTATCAGCAGATCTTCTGTAATGTAAAAATCCCCAATCCAGGCCGCACCATATACATACTCCTGCGGCTCGGGACTCCAGTGCTCTTCCTTTCTGTACTTCTTGTCGAAATCCAGGGTCGCAAGGCCGAAATCAGGTGATGTAACCTTTTTATTGGTCTCCTTATCAACATACTCATATCTAAGGGTCTCAGTGTGTTTAGCCCCCAGAGCTGTCTCCAGAGTAAGCTCAGTCTCTTCATCGTAGGCCTCGGCAGATACCCTGATGGGACCGGTAACCACCACAAGCTTACCTTCATTTGTTTCATCCACTACTCCATCCGTGATAAAACCCGCATCAGCCAGGGCATCCCGGCCTTCTCCGGAATCTGTAATGCTCTTCACACATAGAAAAACGTTAAACGCAAACATAATGGTAAATATAATTGCTAAAACCTTATTCATTATCTTATCTCCCGGTATCTATGGCTTACATCAAAACCTCGATATATTCTCTCACAAATAACAAAATTTCAATATGTACCAAAGTACATGAATTAAAATTTTACATAACTATCTTGCATAGTCTCAAAATAAAACTCTGTTCCGATGTATTCAGTCAGAAATGTACCCGGATAATGATTTTTATTCGTTTAGGTCAAATCTTTCGTCATAACGCTTGCCATGAAAAGTAGAATTCTTCACCTAAATAGCGATTTTTATTCTTTCAGGTCAAATATTTAGTCTTAACGCTTGCCATGAAAAGCGGAAATCTTCACCTAAATAGCGATTTTTATTCTTCTAGGTCAAAACTGCATCATAAGGCGTGCTTCATATAGCAGAAAGTGCGTCAATGAACTTGTGGTTTTGACAACACCTGTACTTTTGCGCCGGCATCTGTACGAATGGGCATAGTATACTCATCTGATTTATGAGATACTGACATTAGTTGATACATTCTTGGATTGAAATCCAAGAATGTATCATTATGTCTTTCACAATAGCGGGATGGGGAGATGCTCTATGGTAAAGGGAAGGCTTAAAACAACAACAATTCTGCTTATACTGGCAGTATCCATTGCCATATGGAACATTTGGGGGTATTCTCTTACAGGCATTTCAAATGTGCCAACTTTCTCATATACTGCGCTGATCCTTTTCTGGGTATACTCACTAAAGGACGAGATCCCCGACACTTATGTGAGAAGGATCATGAGCCTTGGCGGATATCTCCTGACCCTTTTATTCGTACTAAGGTATATAAAATATAACCTGGTGAGGATACACACCTTTCCGCATAGACTTATGTGGTACGGCTACTATATCCCGCTCCTTGTTACGCCTCTTCTGTCGTTTATGCTAAGTCTTTCCATAGGGAACAGGGACAGGTTAAAGCACAGAAAATTCTTTCTTTTACTTCAGATAATCTGCGCTCTTCTTGTAGTTCTTGTTCTCACAAATGATCTTCACAGCTTTGTTATAAAGATCTGGTATGAGAATGAAGAAGAGTACAGCCGCATGGGCCCCCTGTACTTCATCATCATTGGCTGGTATGTCGTCCTTATGCTGTCGTCATTCGTGATCATGTACAGAAAGTGCCGTCTCTCATCCTACAGAAAGTACTGGAAAATACCATTTGTCGTGGAGCTTATCGGAGGCATACTCTGGCTCTGGTACTACATCATCTGCCGCGGATCAAGCCCGAAGCTAGGCAGCTACTCTCTATATAATATCCAGGAGATCTATGTACTTTTGTTTATTGGTTTCTGGGAGGCGCTGATCGTCATAGGTCTCATCCCGTCTGTCTCACTGGCAAAGGACAGGGCCTGGATAAGTGAGGGGATCCTGGATGCTGTTGGTAAAGAGATATCGGAGATCAAAAGACTCCTTATTGCGATAGACAGCTTAGATGAAGAGAGCTTTAAAAAGACCCTTGCCCGCATCTGTCTCTTCGGTGTTTACATAAAGCGAAGGGCAAACCTTGAGCTCATCTCTTCAGACACAGGAACCTGCAGCACAAAGGAGCTGTCACTCTCTATCCGGGAGGCTCTTGACTACTTTGCATTTTCAAGCATCAGCATCGGTTTTGAGGAGAGCGGAGAAGGCATAGAAGTGCCTACGCTCCTTATCACATGTGCCTATGATCTTTTGAAAAATATAACTACAAGATCGGAGAGTGCCAGCTACGTCAAACTCGTAACCGGCAGCACAAAAGAGAATGTTTCCTTCAAAATGACAGTTGAATCCGACATGGTTCTGGAAGGAGATGTTGAAGCAACAAATGCCAATGCAGCCGGCTCCTCCCTTCTTGCAGACACGCAGCTTTTGGAGGCGCTTGGCGCAAAGCTGCTCTTGCATGCAGAAGATGACACATGGATCTGTAACCTTACTGCTACCTACCCTGTCTATAGAAAAAGAGAGCATTCTCTCATGAATTTCGGTAAGGCTGCTGAGCACAGTCTTTTCCTTATAACACCCTACCTGTCTCTTGAAAAAGAAGCCCTGAATGCCAAGACCCACATACATGACAGCCTTGGCAGGTGCCTCATCATGTCCAGGAGCTATCTTCTGGATCAAAAACTCATATCAGCAGATGCAATTATTTCGGAATGGGTACGCTTTCTTGACAGGATGTCAAATAACACCATAGATCTGCCCTACTCCGATGAGGACAGAGATCTCTTTTACCTGATAGACGAAGCCAGGATTATGGGGCTGGATGTCATCATAACAGGTGCCATCCCTGAGGATGAATCCTTCATGTCCATCCTTAAGGATGCTCTGAATGTTCAGATGACAAACGTTATCAAGCACGCAGAGGGCAAAAAACTCTTTGTCAGGATATCATCAGATGAAGACACCTATGCCATTTCACTTACCAATGACGGCAGGCCTCCCGCTAAAGAGATATCAGCAGGTACAGGCCTTAAGAACCTTCGTCAGCACGTTTTAGCTCTTCGTGGTAATATGGAGATAAGATGGAAAGAAGGTTTTGAGCTGCTGATCACTATTCCTGCAGCTTTTAAGACAACTTTGTAAGACCCGGGGGAAAATAATGAAGATGCACAGAGTGCTTATTGCTGAAGATTTTCTTTTAACAAGACAACTGTTCGAAAATACAATAAATGCAGCGGAGGATCTCGAGCTTGCCGCTTCCTTTTCGACCGCTGATGAAGCGGTTTCCTATGTCGGGAAGAGATATGTAGATCTTGTAATCATGGACATTGTAATGCAAAAAGGATCAGGGGGTCTTACAGCGGCAAGAAGGATCAAAGAGATCCGCCCCGAGACCAAAATCCTAATTGTGACCTCCATGCCGGAGGTGAGCTATATCGACAAGGCAAAGAGTATCGGCATCGAGAGCTTCTGGTACAAGCATATACAGGAGCAGACAATACTTGATATGATAAGACGCACTATTAACGGTGAATCCATATACCCATGTTCCACACCTGTGGTTCATCTGGGCAACGCCGTCAGCACTGAATTTACGGAAAAGGAAACTGAGGTCTTAAGGGCACTCACAGACGGCGCCAGCAACCGGGAGATAGGTGAAATGCTTGGCATATCTGAGCGGACCGTCAAGATGCACATCACCAACATGATACAGAAGACAGGCTTCAGATCCAGGCTTGAACTTGCCGTAAAAGCCCGGACCGGAGGCCTCGTGATCCCTGATTTATAAATTTATTTTTTTAGAATACCTATTATCTCATCATAAGAGTAATAAGGAGTACTTTCTGCATCGATAAGCTTCATATAGCCATCATCGAGGCTCACATTGCAGCTCACCATATCTGCAGCGCCCTCTTCTGCCAGTTTGGTCATCTTTACGGAAGGAATGGCCTCTTTCATAGCGGCAATATACTCATCTGCGGAGACTTCTTTATCATTTACCTTGCAGACGTCAATGGCACTGATCAGATAAATCAGCTTTTTCTTCATAATTGCCCTGACTACCTTTCTTAATCGTCTGGTTTAGCAGCTTTTTCTGCTTTTTCAGCTCTTTCTGCCTTCTTTTCTTTTCTCTTTTCATTAATAGAGGATGCCACAACACCTCCGGCAGCCGCTCCAACTCCTACAGCTGCCGCAGCTCCCACAGCTTCACCGGCGCCCGCTAATGCGCTCTCCGAGAATACTCCCGCAGCTGCGCCAAAGCCAGCTGTAGCACCTGATGCTCCAATTCCGGGATCATTGATATTATATGTATTGTTGACCACACTCTGATTGATCGCTGTTGCACCCCCTGAGCCGCTCGCATAAGCTGTTGCCCCGGCTGCTCCTCCTGCTGATGCCACCACAACAGGTCTCTTGTAGAAGTCCCTGTTGTGGGCCTTTGCCTTGTCGACCTTGGCAACGCTCTTCTTCTCTGCGCCCGAATAGCTATGAACGACCTCGATAAGTATACCTCCAGCCATATCGAGAACCGCGCGCTCTGTCTCAAGCTGCTGCTGGAATTTCTTAAGGTCGCCTCTTACCGACTGCAGCAGCTGATCACTGCCCAGCTTAGATATGATCTGATTCAGCTGGGATACATAATTATCCATTTCCTTAGCAACTTTCTTAAGCTGTTCTCCCTGTTCGGATACAACCTTATATGATACTTTATATGCCATTTTTCACCGCCTCATCTCAACATACAGATAACTTTTTATCTGCGTCATTTGAACAGATTTGTAGGAAGCTTTGGAATGTTCTTCACATCACTCTCTACGGATTTCATTGTCTTGTCATACTGGTCCGCAGATTCATATAGTGAATTCACCATTTTCCCAAGAACTGTGAGGGCCTCGTTGCACTCATCCATCAGCTTCTGAAAACTTGACTGATAAGTCTGGGCAGCCTCACCTGTCCATATGTTCTTAAGAGAATCTATCTGACTCTTGGCCGAATAGCATCCCTCCCTCAGTCCGCTCTGAGCCTTATCAATGGACTCAGCTACAGACCGTAGCTTCGCTGCATCAACCTGAATATTTCCATCTGCCATACTTAACCTCCACTTATCCTCTCCTGCCCATTTTCTGAACAATTTCCATTGCGCTGTTATCCACCTCTTCGTAAATTCCGCAGGACTCTGCCAGAGCATTAGCTGCTGACTGTATCGCATTGGACATGTTCTGAAAAGACTTCTGATTCTTCTCATACTGCTTGAGATAAGTTGTTGCCGCTTCTCCAACCCAGATCTGTTTTACATGGGACATAGTCTCATCCAGGGACTTTATGTTCCTTTGCATAGTGGCATGTATATTCTCAAGTTCAGTGATGGCCTGTCTCATTCTCTGAACGTTTACCGTGTTTTTTGTAGCCATACAGACCTCCTTTCTACGAAATACGTGAAGCCGAAGCTTTTGCAGCCTCTTCAGCCGCCTTTATTTTCTTTGCTGACTTCTTGAGATAGTCAGCCACGCCTCTGAGATACTTGGCCTTTGCATCAAGATCCGATTCTGCTTCGCCAAGGAAATTTAAAAATGCCTTTCCTGAATCTCCTGTCCATGCAGCACTGAGGTTTTCCCTTGCTCCCGAGAGCTTGGACTTTGTCTTGCCCGAAAGGTCGGAAGCCATCTGCTCAAGCTGGTGAGCCTGCTGCATCGTCTGTTCGTAGTTGAATTTCATTGCCATTTTCTCTCACCTCACTTAAATGTCTTATCAAATTTCAGGCTCTTTCCTGCGTTCTGTGCTTTGTTCTCCGCCTTGTCATATATACCGGCCAGTTCCCTAAGTCCCGTTACATATCCGTTAAGAACACTGACTACTTCAGCAGAGCTTTGCTTTAGCTGGGCTGCGGTATTTCTTATATCGTCAGATGTATCTCCCTGCCAGGCGTTTCTTGTGGTCTTTATTTCCTGCTGAAACTGCTCAAAGATGTTCTCAAGATTCTTGACAAGAGGCGAAAGTGTCTCTGCTGTATTTATTAGCAGTGCAGTATCCATTTTTGTTTCATTTCCTGCTGCCATAATTCCTCCTTTATTGGCCCAAAATCTCAGATCTTAAGCTTTGCTATCATGGATTTGACTTCGTTCTCTGAATTTTCAAAATCCTGTGCAAGCTCTGTCAAAAGATCCGTCATCTCCATATACTGATCCACCATCTCGTGCAGAGCCTCCTGATCAGCCTGCCAGGTCTGCATGAACTTAGTTGCTGCCTCGGACTGCCATCCCTTTGAAAGATTGTTCAGACAGTCATTTATCTTGCTGACGTTGCTGTTAAGGTCACTGGCAAGATTTCCTATCCTTCCGGCAGCCTGCCTTATCTTATCGGCATCCACATTTGTCATATCTGCCATGTTTTTTCTCCTTATATAAAAATTTACACAAAATTTTGTCTTATATGATGTTACGGATTGTCTGTCACCAAAAGTCGAGCTTCATAAGTATATATGCTTCAGTCCGGGCTGTGTATTTTGCACAAGTCAGCTGAGTGGGCATATCGTGCTCGTCGGTACTTGGGCGACGTTTTTTGGCGCCTTAGTACCGCTACGAAGCACGACTGAGCGAAAGCGTCCCCGAAGCTGATTGTACAATATGCACAGCTCGATCTGTTACTTACGCGCTTATGTCAGGTGACTCATATCAGCATTATCTGTCCGCCGCTCTTTACTCCTATACTCCCCAGGATCTCATTGTCCTGCAAAAGACCGTTCATATCTATGCTGCACATGAGCACCTTGTCCGGATCAGTAAATATCACCCTGTTCTCAACAGCAGCTATCTGTTCGATCATTGCCCTTTTTACACTTCCCACTGACATTACGGAGTCAGCCGAAAACTCGTAGGTCTTTGCTATACTAGGAACCCTTGTTTCAAGAAATATTTTACTCATTATCTTTAGCCCTCCTTATGTTAGTGGTGTGAGCATCCTTACGGGTGCCCCACTCTCTGTAAGTGCATATCCAAAGCCTGCAGGAAGCTGCCTGACTGCGTCAGCTGAGGACATCTCCCAGTGAAGGACGCTTTGCTGATCGAAAAGTCCGCCAAGGTTTACTCCGCTCTCCATCGATGTAAACTGCCTTGAAACCTGGAATCTTGCACAATCTGACACATCGTCCTGAGTCATTGCGGCGATAAAGTGTATCTTGTGGTCTCTCCCCTTTTCAAGAGCTGTCTCGAAGAAGCCATCCATTCCGTATTCTTCGGAATAAACCGTCTCAATAAATGATGTGTAATCATTTATGAGAATGAGGATTCTCTGCTGATCCTTCATGGCCTCTGCCACATTCTTACCTGCATCCCTTGCGTCATTGACGATGGCGTTTCTCTCACCGAATTTCGGAACGATCTCATCCTGCATAAGCTGGAAAAGACCTGCATCATCAGTAACGTATTTACTGATTCCGTTGCTCTGTGCAAAGCTCTCAAGCACTTTGTTTTTACCATCGAAGATTATCACATCATCGTTCTTCTTAATTGCTTCGAGTGCCATAACCTTAAGAAGATTTGTCTTTCCCGTCTGACCAAGTCCTATAAGGCTTATGCAGTACTCCTTGTCCATATCCAGGGTCAGAACTGTCTCACCGTCTATGCTCTTTCCAATGGCAAACTTGTTCTCCTGAAGTCCCTTGGTCTCCTCCATGAGTTCTTTTACAGACAGTGAGTCAAGGATCTGTCCGGGCTTTTTGGCTGCTTTGGCATCTGTATCCACACTCACCTTCGACAGTGCCTTTTTGATGCTCTGTGCCTGTGAAAGACCTTCTGTCTCTTCTACAGGAAGGGCTACCTGGAACTCTACGCAGCCGGGAGCCTTGATAAGTCCGCGTCCCGGTGTCTTGCCCTCGGGAACGATCTCTGTGTGGTCACCCACAACTGCTTCGTATTCGAAGCGGTCCTGCATCTGAAGGGCAATGCCTGTTACAAAGTTCTGCCTCAGCCTGCTGCGAAGATCCGCGGAGTTATTCGATGTGATAACCACATAAATACCATAGCTTGCACCTTCTCTTGTAAGAACAGAGAGGTCATCATCATACTTGTCATAGTTCTCATAGAAGGCCACAAAGTTATCGATGACAAGAAGCAGTGCCGGACAGTCGCTCTCGTGCTGAATATATTCCTTGTAGGAACCGATGCCCATTCCTGCAAACTTCTTTTTCCTGTCACCAAGCTCGTTCATAAAGAACTCGAATGTATCACCGATCTTCTCGTCCTCTCCGTCAAAGCATATGCTTCCGATGTGAGGCATAGCTGCAAATACCGCCATAGTGCGCGATGAGAAATCAAGAATATAGATATTCACATCAGATGGCTTGTAGCTTGTCACCGCGCCATAGATGATCGTCTGCATAAGCGTTGTCTTTCCTGATCCGGCAGCACCGCATACCAGAAGGTTTCCATCTGAGATGAAGTCCACATAAGCAGTGTACTGGCTCTGGATCTCAGGGTTGTCAGCCAGACCGATTGGAAGACGAAGTGAACGTCCCTCTGCTTTTTCAGCCTGAAGGGTATCAAGGTAGATCTTCTTCTCAAGTGCAGGAAGCCATATCTGACGCAGGTTTGCTATATCATGCTCTTTTGCAATTTTTGCAGTATATTTTACGATCGCGTCAAGCTGTGTGAGCTTCTTGATGTTATCGGATTTCTTATTCTTGTCTTTCTTTTTCGGTACACCGTTTCTTCCTATAAGATTAATGAGCTCAACCTTTGCATTCTTTTCATCCGTAAACGGAACATCAGGCTCATACTCAGCACCTGACCATCCGGACTGGAACTCCTCGAAGATTTCATCGCTTCCTACCTGGAAGTAGCCTCGGCCTGTTCCTGTGATATAAGCTGCATCCGGCCTCTTTATCATCTCATTGGAATCGCCCTTGTCCGCAACGCGCAGGCACAAGCGGAACCTTGTGTTAGACCAGATCTCATCATCCACAACGCCCGAAGGCTTCTGGGTTGCAAGGATCAGGTTTACACCAAGCGAACGACCCACGCGGGCTGCTGAAACGAGGGAACGCACGAACTCAGGCTGCTCTTTTTTCAGCTCAGCGAACTCATCTGCAATGATCAGAAGATGAGGCATGGGCTCGGTTGCGATTCCTGAGCGGTAGAGCTCAATGTATGCATCAATATGCTTAACCTTAAATTCATTGAAAAGTTTCTGTCTGTGCTTGATCTCTGCATTTATTGAAAGAAGTGCCCTGTTTGTCGCATTTCCTCCAAGGTTTGTGATAACACCCGAAACGTGAGGCAGTCCCTCAAAGCTCTGTGCCATTCCGCCGCCCTTGTAGTCGATAAGGATGAATGCAACCTCATCCGGATGATAGTTTATTGCAAGGGAGAGGATGTAGCTCTGCAAAGTCTCTGATTTACCGGAACCTGTAGTACCTGCAACCAGGCCGTGAGGTCCGTGGTACTTCTCATGAATATCCAGATACAGAGGCTGGTTGCCGCTCTTGAAGCCTATCATCGCTCTCATGCTCTCATAGGTGCGGTTCTCAAGCCATCTGTGGTAAATATCCAGCGACTCGATATTCGAAGTCTTGTACATGTCAAGAAACGTAAGCATATCCGGAATCTCGGTTGAACCTCCTGTTTCCCTGAGATGTATGCCGGAGAGTTTCCTTGCAAAGGTCTCTGCCTTAAGTGGCGCAAGACTGTCAAAAGAAACACCAAATCGTCCCGGAAATGCATTGACCGTTGATACAAAGCTGCACTCCTGCGCGTTTGCTGTAATGATCGTTGTACATCCGCTCGGAAGCCTGTCAGGCGCATCTGCCAGCATGATAACAGATATCCCCATATCCTCCGATGGATTTAAGAGATATTTGCATATGGGCTCTTCAGCCACAAGTGAATAGTCAGCGATCACAAAGACGTAGTGAGGAAGGATCTTTTTACCGTCATCCCTCTTAGCTCCTTCCATGCCGGTCTTTTCAATTCTGTCACGGATAATACCGGAAAGGAAATACATAACATCTCCGATGCTGTTCTTGTCGCAGCACATTAGACGGAGCTTTCCATCCGGCGACCAGATATGAGGTAGATATCTCATATATTTCCAGCTGTCGCTCTCCTTTGAAGGGAATACCATGCACATTCTTACATCAGTATAAGGATGCGCACTCGCGATCTGGACTGTCATTGTCCTTGCGATAGCAATAGCGCTTGCCCTGTCAGGGGATACGATGCCGACAAATTTATTTCTGTAAAGAGACAGCGAAACAGGAACGCCCTTGAGCTCAGACATTGCCAGCTTGATGTCCTCTGTCTTCTTATTAAGGGGATCATGCTCCTGCATGGCCTGTTCCTTAGCCAGCTCTATCTTGTTAAACGAAGGGATGTCACCAGTTCCGAGACGTATATCAAGGAAGTCATCATGAACCCAGCTCTTTTCCCAGAGTCGCGACGTCTCATTGATCCCTATATCAGCTGCTTCATTGACAGATGGGTATGTCCTGCCCAGAACCGCAGCGTTGTATTCCATTTTGTCCCTGATGATCCCCGTCATCTCAACGGTATAATTGTCAAAGTTTCTGACTCTGTTTGCCTCAGCTTCACGGAATACCTTGTCCTGATGCTTGGTGTTCACAATAGCCCATATCGCGCCTATGACCGCTGCGCCGACACTCATTGTAAGCCCGGCTGCCCCAAAGCCCTCGCCCATAGAAAGCGTTGCACCCATCGCCATGGGGATGATCATTGTAAATGACGGTCCGATAGTAAGCAGAAGCGGCTGCTTCTCCTGTTTCTGTCTTGGCGGACATTTTTCCAGGGTAATGGTCTCTGTGTCTAATACTTCCAGTTTTCTGGGCGTGCGAAGGAAGTATTTTTCTTCCTCCGGCTCAAGGTCTGTATCTCCGCCGCCTGAGGATGTGATATTGATCTCTTTCAGACCATTCACCGTGCAGTCATTCCTGGGGTTATTGATTGCAAGAATATTACCCAGGTAGATGATCTTAAGTCCGATGATATAAATTACATCACCGAAGATAAGCTTTTGCTCACCGCTAAGCATCCTTCCGTTTACGAAAGTACCGTTCATGCTGTCAAGGTCTGTAAGGATTGCTCCTTCACCTGTGATGCTTATCTGTGCATGTTTTGGTGAAACGAACTTGTTGTTGTAGCTGACAGTATTTGAAGCATCTTTACCTATCCCTATTACAGCCTGGGAGTCCTGCTTTAAGAAATACTTCCTGAACTGGGTGTTACCTTCAGTTACCGACTCAGCGGTAAGTGAAAACACCTGACCGTCCTTAAACTCGCAGTTGACAAACATGCCGTCTGTAACTGTAACCTTGTCTACCCTTGTCTCCTTCTGCGTGATCACAAACTTTCCACCGCCTGTGAAAGTCCATTCTCCGTCCCATACCTCCAGCGGAAGTATAACATCATCATCCCTGCCACTTATGTAGGGCTTTATCTCCAGCGGAACCTTCCTGTTGTCCACATCCGGAAGATACAGTTCGCAAAAACCGTTTTCAAATACGGCAGTTAATAAGAAACTCATTTTTCCCCTCCTTTTATAAACCTAAAAATTCCTCCATTGAACGTTCAAAAATAGGTGTGTAAGCATCCTTATTGACATACGGATAAATAAATTCAACTGCAATGAAGTAATCATCATCTTCTGTGTCGACAGTCCACGGGAATAGGAAGAATATCTCCATATACTTGGTTCCGTCTCTCTCAAAGGTATATGTCCTTTTGTAATCATAGTCAAAGTAGGTGGTAGCCTCAGAATCCAGCGGTTCCCTGTTGGTCACCCCTACAAGTACCTGGTCCAGGGTCCTTGAAGCGCGCTCTTCATAGTATCCGAAGAGTTTATCAAGATCGAAGTCCTGACCGTTGAATCCTCCCACATACGGCTCGGGACATATAAGTATGCCTGCTCCGTTTGTATCGCCGTAGCATATAAAATTCTTCCTCTCATCAGGGTAGAACAGTCCCTTAGGCATGCTCATGCTAAAATCAAGAGGCTTGTATGTAATCTCTCCATCCAGTGCAGCATCCGCAGACGGAGGATTCATGCCGGCAACCATGAGAGCATCATCGGCATTATTGTCGACAAAGGCATCCCGCATAGTTTTGCCATCTTCTGCATCTTCACCGGGTTTCATGCAATATACACCGACAACTTCGTATATTTCATCAGCAATCTCTACCCAGCCTGCTGCCCCTCCGCTTTTATCCTTAGACGTAAAGCTGCTGCTGTAAAAATACTTCCCCGGATTGTCTGCAGTATAATCCGTAATTATAACATCGGAGACAACTGCATCTGATACCTGCTCAGATAATGCTCCTTCCACCAGACTCGTGACAAGATCCTGGAAAGTCTTGGGCGTATCATCACCGCCTGCACCGATCGTGAGCTTCTTTTCCGAGTTGACTGCCAGATAATTTATAGACACACGTGTAGTGACGTTCTCACTCTTTTCCGGAACAAAATCTATGTATATCCCGCTGCTGTCCTTTTTACTCTCAGAAACATTTGGATAGAATTCGCCGGGATACCTGAATGTTATCTTATGTTCGCTGCTTGCCGGTGTATATTCGGCATCATATGTAAGGCCTGCGTAGTCTACTTTTCCAATCTGTGAAATTTTATTTATCACAAAGAAAATGATTGCCATCGTAGCAATTGCTACTGCAACAGCGACAATGATACCGATTCTTTTCATTTTTGCCGCTTTTTCTTTTTTATCAAGAAGCTCGGCTTCCATCCTTGCAACTTCCGCTTCTTTCAGCTCTCTTTCAGCCTGCTCCTGCGCAGCCTTTTTGTCTTCTTCTTTCTTTTTCTGCTTGGCAACAAACAACGCCTCTGTCTCTTCTGAGCTGTTGTAGTTTTCTTCACTCATTTGCGTTACTCCTTTCATCGTCAATGTCGCATGGTTTTTGCATCACTCCCCGTCCTCGAGATAGATATTATCGCGCATGTTATTAAATATATCCTTGTAGGTTGTATCTGCCATTCTGTCTGAGAATATATCCAATATCACAATATATATGTATTCCTCATCAAATCGCAGTACCGCATAATCCCTCTCCATGTAATCCTTTCCATTGATCTTCAGGGTATATTCCGAGGCATAATCCACATCATCGCATTTATCTTGTGAGATCAGCTTTCTGTCTGTGAAATCCACCTTATCCTGCAGTCTTTCTTCAATGAGAGACTCACAGATTGAATCCAGAGTTTTCAGTATATCCTTGGTTGCCTTATCTCTCGATATATATGTAAGTGTCCCGGCGAGCAGGATTGTACCGTTTTCATCCTCCCATCTCTGCCATGGACCTTCCGGGTCCGTATATCCCTCTACTTCTTTAAACTCGTCCGCCGGAACTTCTATACTGGCTTTTGCTTTTTCAATCATCAGCCTGGTTTTTTGCTCTGTGTTTACCCGCATGCGCCCCGGAATCAGAAGAACGTTACTGGTGCCGATATCCAGAAACTGGTTACGAAGCCTCTCAGCACTTTCCATATCTTTTTTACCTGCAACACAGTCAACTGCCTCAACCAGAATATTTCCCTTACCATCCTGCATACACCAGGCTGAATACGCTCCTTCTTTCCCATCTAATGTATAGGTGCAGTCATAAGCATACGAATATGTCTTCTGGTCATTTATGTCACTTATATTTTCCGTAAGTATCTCAGCGCCCTGCAGATAGGCTTTAGACACTGAAACCATTCTGTCATTGAGTTCATTCCAGGCGAATCGCTTTGTCTCGCTGTTATAGTCCGTTTTTGCCACATGAACATTCATCGTAAGTTTATCGCCCTTAGCCATCTTAAATGTCACAGTCAGCTTATCCCCCAGAGGTTTTTCCGAGACATCTGCAAAGACTGTGTCCGGGTATTTGATCGCAAGATCAAATCCCGCATCGGCAATTTTGTACTCTGCATTAAAATCGGCCGTCTCTTCATATACCGGCTTGTGCCTGGGCCACAACAGAATCCCGAGCAGAATTACAAATGCAGCTGCAGCACCGATTGCAATAGGCATGACCCTGTTTTTCTTCCTGTTCTTATTTCTCTCCTCTTCCTCCTGTTCAAGCGTCTTTTTAAGGTTCTCCGCCTGATCTTTTCTCGATGCAACCTCTTCTTCCTGCCTGCGGATTCTTTCTTCCTCAGCCTCTTTCCTGGCCTTCTCTTCCTCAGCTTTTCTTTTGGCCTCTTCTTCAGCCTGTTTCTTTCTCTGACCCGATACAAATAACACAGAGGTGTCTTCGCTGTTGTTCAAATTCTCATCACCCATAACTTCTCTCCCTTTTATCTTATTCTTCTGATACATGGCTCTGCTCTGCCATGGTCAGAATTTCATCGTGGCTGATCTCCACATCGCCAAAGCGGACAAATATCCCATTTGTCACTGCACTGTTCCACACGTCTTCATCTGCCAGTCTCCTGAATCTCGTCTTATCAAGATATGGTTTCATATCAAGAAGTATGCTTGAACCGGACATATAATCTACCCTAAGCACATGGTCTTCCAGCGGCTTTACATCCATAATGTATTTTCTTTTCACATATACCCCTCCTTATCGAAATAAAAAAACGAATCCACCATACAAATTGTATAGTGGATTCGAAATTTCTGATATTAACTTTTGGTTAGGAATTTTTTCTAAAAATTTTATTTTTTGTTTATAAAAAGCTCGTAGAGCTGCTGACGCTTTCCTTTTCTATCCCCTTCAATTCGTAGCTTTGAGTATATCTGATTGACATACTGCTTGACACTGCCCTCGGACAAAAAGAGTTTTTCCGCAATTTCCCTGCCGGATAGCCTGTCATTAAGAAGTACTGCAATCTCATATTCCCTGTCGGTTAGCACCTCAAGTGCCGCGGGCCGCTCATTTCCTTTGCTGTTGCTATTAAGACGCTTGTCCAGCTGCTGCCCCAGAAGGTGTATCTTTCCTATAAACTGCGCATCTTCATTTGAGGTGATAGATTCAAGCAGCGGCCTGATATAGCGGTAGTTCTCGGCAAACGGAAGTGCGAGTTCATCTTCTTTTGCATCTGCCAGAGCCATCCTAAGCATATTTACAGCCTCATCTCTTTTGCCGATCATCTCATAGGCTGCCGCATTTTGTATGAGCAGATGGATTGCCACAAGAGCATAATGCATCCCTTTGCACATACCAAGGAGCTCGTCATTTCTTGCAATTATCCTGGCCGGAACTTTCTGGAGCAGATATACCTGATTCTGTATCATTTCATTCATTGGCTTGCCCGGCATAAGGAGCTTAACCGACGAGAGCATATGGCTTCTGAACACCTCAGGTATCTTATCATTCTGACCAAGAACTGAATAATAATATGCACTTATGGCATTCCAGATATTAATCAGCTGAATATTGCGGCTTTTCAGAATTTCTTTATACCTGTGCTCCAGACTGCATCTTAGTTCAATATCCGCAAAAAGTGAAAGTCTTACTGCGGCAAAATCTGCACACAAAACCATGTTCTCCTGGCCGGCAGGTTCCGCCATGTTGTAAGCTTCCTCCAGACGGATCTGAGCGTCTGCAAAGTCGCCCTGCATCAGACACGCCTCTGCCCTCGTGATCTTCTCCGCGCCCTTGCCATGGCCATCGGTGATCTTGTAATAATGTGGCATGCACTCATCCATCTCAAGCAGATACCTGGCAAGCTCCCCGCCCTGCCTGTAATACATCATCAGAACGGAAGGTGAGCCAAAACTCCAGCCTCCCTTGTTGCTAAGGCTTATCGCGGGCCTTGACATGCGCTCACTGGCGCTTCTGTGCAGAGCACTCATGGCACTGATATCGTTGTACATAAGAAAGCTGGTGATAAGATCACACTCTCCAAGAAGATTCCCGCGCTCGGCTTCATCCATATCGGGGTTTCTCTCCAAGGCCTCAAGGAGCATTGCTTTCATCTCCATCATTTTAGGGATCCTATGCCAGTTAAACATGCAGCGCATAAGAACAAGAATGGCCAGAGGATGGCTAAGGAGCACATCCTTCGGACACCCATCCAGAGTCTCTAAAACCTCGTCAGGGCTCATGGTCGACAGCAGAATCCCGGCATCATCCTGTATCACCTCAAGCAGAAGGTCAAAGTTTCCGCTGAGTATAAATGCCTCAAAGGCATGGATGTACTGCTCATGCTCTCTGTACCACTGTCCGTATCTGTTTCGGTAAAAGACCTGCTTGTCTGTTGAAAGAGTCCTGAATGTCCTCTCTGCGCATTCCTTCATCATGTGGTGAAAGCGAAAGTGTTCCCCATCCGGGAGCCTGGTCACAAAGGCATTCTGCTCAGTCATTGACTGTATTAAGTTTGCCGCATCGGGATGTCCTGTTATATATGACGCCATTTCCACAATAAACTCATCCGCCAGTCCCATGACTGCCAGAAATTCCCTTTGATCGTCCGAGAGCGGATCGATCATGGCCGCAGTGAACATCGTATATATGTCGGAATTGCCATCCGGAAGCTTCCCCTGCTCAGCAAGCGTCCTCAGGTTCAGATATATCACCGAAAACCATCCCTCGCTGGAATAAAGGAGTTCATCCGCCTGTTTCTCGGTAAGATCTGCGCCGCAGCGGTGGGCATATATTGTAAGCTCTGTGTGGTTGAGACGTAGATTGCCGGCGCCTATCTGGCACACCTTATTGCCAAGCCTGAGTATCTCAGCTGAAGGAAGGAAACGGTCACGGCTGGCAATTATCATATGGACATTTTCAGGGAGCCTGCCCACAAGTATGCAGATAAACTCCGAAACCCTTCGGTCAGTCATCAGATGGAAGTCATCTATGAACACGAAGCAGGGTAAGTCTCCTTCAAGCTCATGGCAGACCATATCCGCCAGAAGGCTTGCCCCTGCCTGATCGGTTGGATACGGATAGTTCTGAAGAAAATCATATCCCGCATACAAAAAGGCATCCTGCACGCTCTTCCACAGGATAGTCGTGTTGTCGGAGTATACACTTATCCGGACAATATTTATTTTTTCATTTTGAGATCTGTCTGTCAGATACCAGTTGATGGCAGTGGTCTTGCCATATCCCATAGGTGCCACCACTGTAGTCAGTGCACAGTAAGAAATCTGCCGAAGGCTCTCCTGGAGTCGTTCGGAAATATAGATAGTATTTAGGTTCCCCCTTTTCTTTGGCATATGCCAATCCCCCATTTTCTGCGGACGCTTCCCACGGCATCCGCCTCCTTCATCTAAAACCCGCAACCTTAGTTTAACAGAAAACGCCCTGTTTTTCACTCGTTATATATAAGGAAGCACAATTAAAGCGCTTCTGTTGAATCATTTTCCGGCTACCTCACTCTTATATCCGTCAGCGCGCAGCGGTCTCCCGTAAGCGCAACATAAACTTTATCCGGCATTTCATCATATAAGTCCTTGATTGAGCATTAGCATATATGTTTAGTTTTAGTGTAAAATATGGCTATTTTTTATCTCATTTCCACATTTTATTCTGACTATCTGATTTTTGTCACAACAATGTTCCAGTGCTACATATGCCGTTCTTGCAACCTCTTATGCACATCCGATGCCCCATAAAGCACATCGGTAACTGTTACAA
>CAMNEA010000049.1 GCA_946536145.1 uncultured Butyrivibrio sp. | reverse complement strand
GCGGGGACTCTCAGTGTAGAATAGCCATCGCGCTAGCGATTTGGTACAATTGAATTACATCAACTACAAAGCATCTATGGAGAATGATGACATGGCATTTGATATATCACGCCTGACGAGCGCAGTCAACCGGCATCTTAATTCTATATCCGATCTCTCTGTTCAGATCCGGCAGGCATCTGAAGAAGCTGCTGCCAGATCACAGTTTTCTGTGGATCTCAAAAATGCCATAGAGCAGAATATTCAGAGCCACATGCCTTCTGAAGGAGCTTTCCCCGATTATGGAAAAGAGATCCGGGAGGCTGCAGGTCAGATAAAAGACAGTTTTGCAGGAGTTTCATCCGCTAAATCTTCTGCTTCCGGGACAAACTCTGCAGCTTCGGGAGTCGCTGCGGCTGATAATAAACCGGTCTCATCAGCATCGCAAGAGAGCTTTCGTTTAGCAGAAAAAGCAGGCACACCAGCAGGTGCGACAATTCAGTCCTCTTCTAATACTGATGCATATACAGGAAAACTTAGCCTTGAGGCGCTGCAGGAACTATCCAAGTCGCAGTATTTTAATGTCAATCTGATCCAGAGATCGTTATTCGAAAACACCGATAAAACAGACGGTGATACAGCATCTTCATCCCTGAACAGTCCGCAGGCTGCTGCATTTGGGTCTGATTTATCTCTGGCTGATCTCAATAAGAACTCCCTCCTTGCCGCAGAGCTGCTTGGTGAGTCACTGGGGACGTTACAGTTTTGAGTCACTGGGGACGTTACAGTTTGACTCACTTTTTCATGAGTCAAACTGTAACGTCCCCAGTGACTCATCAATAAATAAAGGACACATCGCCATGAACAGATTACTGGCAATATACGCTGCCGTTATTTTTATTGCAGGCGTAATTGTATTTACCATCGGAGAACTTAACAAGAACAATGAAGAAGAGCGTGAGACCTACAAGTGGATGCGTATTTTCGCGGTCATTGCAATAATTTTGGCTCTCATCTGTGCTATTGCAAGCAAAACCATGGCTTAGCATGAATAGCATTATCTTCACGAAATACCATAATGCAAGCCTTGGCAAAATGCATTATGCAGGATCGGAGAAAGACAATTGTCATGAAGATTATCTCGTCTTTTGACTTCGCACAGAAGAAATTCAGATACGGCTTAAAGCAGCTCGCAGACTTTGAGAGAGACAAATCAGTGGCATCGCAGAAATACAGAACCACTCAGATTCTTCTGTCGGGCTTTATCGCTTATACTCTTCTTACCGTGTTCCCTGCGCTGGTCAGGGGGTATTATCACGGAGTCGTCACCAACATCAGCCTCGCACTTTTATTCGTGATCCTGATGATCTATATGAAGGTCTCAAGTGACCACGTTTCCACTGTTCTTCTAGCTTCATTCGGAATCAACTGTATTCTCTTTTTCCACTTTATCACTGAGACTGACTGGTCACTTGGCATGGATGCCTTCTGGCTCTTTATCCTGATCATGCCCTTTATCATGGACTATACCGCAGGAGTCGTGTATGGCACCATCGCCAGCTTCGGCGGACTTGCGCTGAGTATCATCTGTTTCCACACTTCGGTAGTCAACTATCTGCAGCCCTACCCCAACAATATGATTCAGTGGTTTTCAGTAATATATATCGTCGTGATGATCGCGTCGATAGTCATTGAATATGAGCTGACAGCTTATCAGATCGATAAAAAGATTTCAGATGAAAAGATCGCCTTCTATCAGAAGGAGCGCACTAACCGCCTAAACAAGGTTCTTGCCATATATGAGAACAACGAGCAGACTATCAGGAAGTACAAGCACGATATAAGGCATTACAACAGGGTTCTCGCCGGGCTCATCCACAACGAGGAGTATGAGCGCGCGGCGTCATATCTTAGGGAATTCGATTCAATGCTTGAGAGCGTGACCCCGGTCTCATTCTGTGAGAACACGATCGTCAACGAGCTTTTGTCTATCTATGCGTCGCAGTGCCAGAAACTCGGTTTCAAGCTGAGGGTAAAGGCAGTCATTCCAAAGCGCTTCCCGATGGAAGAAACAGATCTTACATCCCTTGTCGCCAACGCGCTTGAGAACGCTGTGGAAGCCCAGACTCATATTGAAGAGGGCAAAAGAAAAGTCCGCGTGGAAATCACCTACGACGGACGAAAGTTAAAGCTCTTTACGCAAAACCCTGTATATGCTACCGCAAGCTTTGGCACGGACGGACTCCCGGTCAGCACAAGACAGGTGCAGAGCGGAATCGGAACGGCACAGATAAGGTCAATTGCAGAGAAATACAGCGGTGTCGCATCATTTACCCAGGAGGGCGCTGACTTCATTGTAAGAGCTGTAATGACCTGCATGTGAGAACTTATGCAGATTGTGATTGTACTATCAGATTGTTATGGCTCTTTTATCAGTCACTGCTGCCCCGGTTTTCTTCCAGATGCTGCCTGATCCTGTCTTTAATGCGGTTTTCAACCATCGCCGCTATCTCCGGTGTCTTCATCCCCTTATACTCATCATAATAAATCGGATCAAGATAATAGACGTAGGTCGTAACAGGTCCCCTGTGCGGACTGTTGTAAACCTTGTAGGAATCCACGAGAGCAACGGGCACGATCGGGCACTTTGCCATCTGCGCCACCTTGAAGCTCCCCGGCTTGAACTTCTCGACTATGTTGCGGTTGTTCTCCTTGTAACCCCCTTCAGGGAAAAGAATGAACCGCCTGTCCTTAGTTACTATCTCATCTGCCATCTCCCTGAACAGCCTGATGTTCTGTCTTATGTCATGAAGGTTGAGCGACTTGCCGTCAACCAACATCAGAAATTCAGACACAAGCGTCATTTTTGCTTTATCATCATCCATCACGAAGGAGACGGGGTCCTCTAACGTTGAGATGATCCCGGGGACATCATACTTGCCCTGATGATTTGGGTAGAACATATATCCTCCCGAGCGCGGAAGCTTGTCAAGCCCATCCACAAGCGTAAGGTATCCCGCAGACCTGTTCATCTTGCTCACCATCTGTCTCGCAATACCGTAGCGCTGCCTGAGGCTGTGGCGCTCAGGATGCATCATCCAGATCCTGGTCTTTACTATGTAATAAACTATCCTGTGAATATTTATGAGTATTGTGTGGTAAAAATTGTTCATCGGTCTCCAATCCATCGGATGTTCTGTAAGATTTTCATTACTGCAATGATCCCAAGAGCGACTTGAATCCGTACTTTTCAAACTGCTCTTTAGCCTTTTCCTTGTCAAAAGAGATTCTGAAATCATCAAGGCCAAAGTCAAATTCATAGTCCTTCCTTATCATCGCCAGGTCTTTTGACATAAAGGCTTCATCCCTGTGCTCTATAAGGGCCTTCATGGGACTCCTCGTGATCCCAAGCTCCTCTTTCCAGCTCGCCGAAAGAGACTTCAGTGCCTTGTCACCATCGCATTCATCGATTGCTCTGTATATCTCCTCTACGGTGCCATACCTTGCAAGCAGCGGGATTGCCGCGCTGCTGACTCCTTTGACCCCGGGGATGTTGTCACTGGCATCACCCTGGATTCCCTTAAGATCAGGTATCTGCTCAGGTCTGACGCCATATTCCTTAAGGCACAGGGTCGGGGTAACTTCAAACGCCTTGTCCGGAAGGCTTACAAGATCCTTACTCCAGCCGTACTCAGCGCCGTATTTCGCCTGTAGCTCCTCGGCGGTCTCGGATTTGGTCTGAACCAGCCAAACCCTCGTATAATCACTGATAAGCTGCAGATAGTCATGATCCTTGGTTATGATAAATGATGGTATCTCCTTCTCAAATCTTGCCGCTACGCTGCCAACAATGTCATCCGCCTCATAGCGCTCGTCATACATCACAACAAAACCCATGGCCCTTAGCATCTCTTCCATGCCCTCAAACTGCTCTTTTAAAGGTGCGGGCGTATCGCCCCTGTTGCCCTTATAATCCGGGTACTTCTCTCTTCTGAAGGTATCCCTTGTGGTATCGAAGGCGAACATCATGTGGGTCGGCTGCTGCTCCTTGATTATCTTGAGCACAGTGCGCATCATGCCGTACATCGCGTTGGTGTACTGCCCCTTGTCGTTGTGCATTATAAGACTGTACAGCTTCTCCTTTTTCTCAGGATCTTTTTCGAACAAAAGAGCTTTCGGCAGATTGCCATAGTAGTTTGTCACCAGCATGGAACTGCCGTCTATAAGAACAAATTTATCTCCCATCTGTATCTCCTTAAACTATATATCTTTTTCAGCTATGAGGACAGCCGTTGAACGCGGCTTAAGCGTAAGCTCTCTCCCGCTCTTCGAAGCGCCATGCTCACTGTCATCTTCCGCTTCGCCGTCATAGCTGTTTATAACGACCTTCCATCTGTAGCCCTGAGGAACTATCGGAAGCTCGAACTCATGCCCTTCCCAGTGAGCATTGACTGCCACATATATAAAGCAGTCGCTATCTGTCCCAAATTTACAGTGATCCTCGGCAAACATATATCCAAATGACAGCCCCATGGCGCTCCTGTCCAGATCCCAGGCTCTTGTCCCGTGAAAAGACAGCTCGGGATAGCCTGTGCCGTTGTTTTCAAAATAAAAGCTGTCGCTTCTAAGAACGGGATGCTCTCTCCTGAAAGCGATAAGTCTTTTTACATAGGAAAAGAGCTCACTGTTCTTCTTTAAGTATCTCCAGTCGAGCCAGGATACCTCATTATCCTGACAGTATGCATTGTTGTTGCCATACTGCGTATTGGCGAATTCATCGCCTGACAGAAGCATCGGGATCCCGCGGCTCGTAAGAAGAATGGTCAGCATATTCTTCATCTGCCTAAGGCGAAGGGCCATGATCTCTTTATCCCCGGTCTGCCCCTCTGCTCCGCAGTTCCAGCTGTAATTGTCGCTCGAGCCGTCGCGGTTATCCTCTCCGTTGGCCTCATTGTGCTTGTCATTGTAGGACACAAGATCATACAGTGTAAAGCCATCGTGGCAGGTCACAAAATTCACCGATGCCGTGGCCTGTCTGCCCGAGTACAGGTCATTTGATCCGCCTATCCTCCGGTACATCTCGGGCGCGCACTCAGCGCCGCCCTTTATGAACCGCCTTAGGCAGTCCCTGTAGCGGCCGTTCCATTCCGACCATCTGCCCCAGGACGGAAAACTCCCGACCTGATAAAGCCCGCCGGCATCCCATGCTTCCGCGATCAGTATGCTCCGTCCAAGCACCGCGTCATGCGCGATACTGTCCAGAAGCGGAGGATCCATCATGGGCGCGCCGCTCTCATCCCTTGACAGAATTGACGCAAGATCGAATCTGAATCCGTCAACATGATAGGCTGACACCCAGTATCGCAGGCAGTCCAGAACCATGTTCCTCACGACCGGGTTATTGCAGTTCATGGTGTTCCCGCAGCCGCTGAAATTGTAGTAGTACCCTTCAGGCGTCAGCAGGTAGTAGGTTCTGTTGTCTATCCCTTTATAGGATATGTAGGGGCCGTCTTCATTCCCCTCAGCTGTGTGGTTGAAGACCACGTCCAGTATCACCTCGATACCGTTTTTGTGAAAGACCTTGACCAGGTTTTTAAACTCGTCGGCCTCCATCCCGAAAGGTGCCGAGGCGGCATATCCCGCCTTAGGCGCAAAAAAGCATACAGTAGAATATCCCCAGTAATTATACAGCGTCCTGCCGTCAATTTTCCTGGAATTCTCAAATTCATCAAACTCAAATACCGGCATCAGCTCTATACAGTTGACACCCAGTTCCTTCAGGTATGGTATCTTTTCCACAAGTCCGGCATATGTGCCCCTGTGCCTAACCCCGCTGCTCTCGTGCCTGGTAAAAGACCTGACATGGAGCTCATATATAACGAGATCTCCCGCAGCGTACTCCAGAGGCTTGTCACCATCCCAGTGATAGTCTTCCCTTATGATCTGCCCCCTGTACTGAAACTGAACGGATTCGCTGTGCCTTCGTCCCCAGACAGATCTCCCCGATACCGATTTGGCATAAGGATCAAGCAGGATCTTGTTCCTGTCAAACAAAAGACCTCTCGCCGGGTCGTACGGTCCGTCAAAGCGATAGCCATACTCTGTCGTCTCGATGTCGACGCCATGGACCATCATCGTATAGACATCCCCTATCCTGAACTCATCCGGGAAGGGTATCTCTACCCACGGTGTCTTCTGACCGTGATGGAAAAGAACCAGCGTGCAGCCGACAGCTTCCTTGGAATAGACACTGAAATTCACTGCTCCGCTGTCATCAAGAGTTGCGCCAAAGGGAAAGACCCTTCCCCTTCTGTATTTAAGTCCCTTTATCTCATTGGTAGGAAACGTATCTATGAGCCTCATGATATCTTCCCCCTGCATCACCTGATCCTGCGTTCTGCGTTCTGAGTTCCGCGTTCCGCGTTCCGGCAGACGTTCTAAACGCACATCCTTATTATATTATGCCATATTTCCTGTTTTTATACATTGCATGTTTGTGAGTAATGAGTCACTGGGGACGTTACAGTTTGACTCACTTTTTCATGAGTCACTAGGGACGTTACAGTTTGACTCACAAAGCGAGTCAAACTGTAACGTCCCCAGTGACTCATTGACACCCGACGAATCAAAAAAACAGCGGCCAACCGATGTTTGGCTGGTCGCTGTTTATCATTTGACCTCAGAGAAAGATCTTACTGCTTACTTAAGCCTTTTCTTCATCTTCTGTCACTTCCTCAGAAGGTGCATTCTCATCTGTATTCTCATACTCAGTTGTATCCTCTTCGGCTACATCAGCAGAGCTCTCAGCCTCTGCTGCATCACCATCAGATACATCCTCGTAAGACTCATCATCGCCTGATTCCTCTTCGAATCCGGTTTCCTCCGACTCAGCATCGTCTGATTCCTCTTCATAAGATTCCTCCTCAGATGCATCATCATAAGACTCCTCTTCGTCATCAGAGTCTTCTTCCGTTTCTCCATCCGATGAATCATCATATTCCTCGGACGATTCGACCACCTCATCGTCTTCTGCATAAACTCTTGCGGTTGCGAAGTCACTACCAAAAGTAGTGGTCACAAGAGCGATAGACAGAATAAATGACAGCAGTCTGTTCCACTTCCTTGGCATTACCATTCCTCCCTAAATTTTTTGAATAATCAGGACGTATCAGACTATGTCCCTCTCATCCCAACCGATCTTCATTTCACCTGTCATGGCATCTTCCATGAGCTTAAGCATCTCAAGCATACTCCTGAAATGCTCTGTCCTGTTCTCATCAGCCCACACAATCTGCCCCTGCCAGGTTCCGTTCTGACGGTTGTCCACTTTCACGATAAAAGTGCTTTTGCTTGACTGGTAATTCATGTTCATAGTATTATCCTTTCTTTCATCAAGTACCATTTTAAAAAATCCCCCATCATAAACTTCATCATATTATTAATTTTTTTTGAAATTTTTTTAAAATTTTCATAAAAAAATCCAGCCGGCTACTGATTCCGGCTGGATAATCATTCATTTTCTCTGAAAACAATTTGGTTGGTGTATAAATTATCAGACTATTCCCTTCTCACTGTCTAAAGCCTCAGCGCTCTTAGCCCTGACCTGCTCCATAAGTCTTAACATTTCAAGCATGCTCCTGAAACGCTCAGATCTGTGCTCATCTCCCCACACAATCTTGCCCTGCCAGGTTTCGTTCTGGTGATGGTCGACAGTTATTATAAAAGTATCCACATCCTTTACTTCAGGTTTTCTCATGTCTCCCACCTTTCAGAACACTAAAACGAAGCCACCGATAGTCTATAACCTATTTTTATATATATGCAGATAATTTTCAATAATTATTTTATATTTTTTTTATATTTTTCGATTATGAGTCATTGGGGACGTTACAGTTTGACTCATTTGGGTCTCCAAATGAGTCAAACTGTAACGTCCCCAATGACTCATTCAAACGTCCCGCTGACTCAAAGCAAAGTCTCAGTCTTCGTCGTTTACAGTTGCTGTCACTGTCAAATTAGCCTTATTACTTTTGTTGCGCAGCTTGATCTGTACATTGACTTCTTTTGAAAAATCGTAATCGTTCAGGGCAACATTACAATTGGACTTTCCGCCCTTAAAGTAGCGGTAAACCTGATTGCCTTCATCATCATATCTATAATGAGTGCTTCCCTTTACCTCATATCGATATGACATATTGCTGATCGATATTGATTCAATAGTCCATCCTGAAGCAGCATATGCCTTAACATTTATTGACTTCGCGTTGCTGCCTGTACACTTATAGCTGTTAGATAATGCGAATTTCCCGGCAATACTCTTATTCTTATTAACATTGGATAACTTCAAGGTCTTTAACGGATTTACGTAATTTTTTACTTTGATCGTCTTTTTATATGTATCCTTACCTGAATTAAAAGTCAGCTTGGCTGTTCCTGCCTTTTTGAGATCGCCGCTGATCCTTAAGTAGTAGCGATTGTTCTTGTTTTCTTTCCAAACACCATAGTCCTCATATCTTTTTGAAGTATTAAGTTCATATGCATAAGGCTTATAAACATTTGCATTTGAACTCTTCATCTTGGAAACTTTCTTAATGTTCTCGACCTCAAAGCTGTAATAGCCATAGTCCTTTGATGTCATATAGACAGTCTCTGTGTCTAACGTAACCGTCTTGGCCTCCACCTTAAGTACAGGGCTGATCGAAAATGTCAACACAGCCGCCATTGCAAATGCAAATACCTTTCCAAATCTTTTCTTCATTTTAAATCCCCTTTCACATGTTTTTTGTTCCCCTGTAATTACACATTACACGCATAACAGATTATACCATATACCGTTTTTAAGTTATAGATAAAAAATTGCTGCATCACAAAAATCAACCGGCCAATATTCAGGCCGGCTGATTTATCAATACTTATAATTTTTTACTTATTCTTCTTCGTTCTTCTTTTTGCCAATAACCATGATTGAAATTGCCACTGCTGCGGCTATTATGATTGCAAAAAGACTTGCTGCGTCGTTTGTTGTATCTTCCGTCTTGCTCCGAGAACTGCTGCCAGAAGTGCCGACGCAGGCTCATGAGTCAGTGGGGACGTTACAGTTTGACTCGCTTTTTCAAAGTGAGTCAAACTGTAACGTCCCCACTGACTCATCTATCTTTACAAGCTTTCCTCCGGCTCTTCTTCAGCGTAAACCCTGGCAGTCACAAAATCACTGCCAAAAGTTGATGTCACGAGTGCGAGCGAGATCAGAAAAGACAAAAGCCTGTTTCACTTTCTTAACATATCTCGCTCTTCCTCAGAATAACACTGTTAAACAATTTCCCGTTCGCCCAGGCTGCCCTGCCCCGAACGTTCCATTGCTTCATCCATAAGCCTGATCAGTTCGAGAGCGCTTCTGAATCTTTCAACCCTCTCTTCCTCGGCCCAGACAACCTGCCCCTGCCAGGTTGCATTTTGCTGATGATCAATCTTTACTATGAATGTGTTTTTGTTTTTTTCTTCTTTTTTCATGGCATTAACCTCTCACTGATACTATTCTAAAAAAATAACCATCATAAACTTCATCATAAACTGAATGCTTTTTGATGGATTTATATAAAAAAAAAATAAACTTTATTTAAATAATATTAAAAGCCAAAAAAGGAATGCCCTTTATGACATTCCTAAAAAAAATCAACCATCATGCCTTTGCAGGATCTCTTTTGCCCGCTCAAAGTCTTCCCCGGTGAGAATCTTGAAGTTGCGCTGATCTCCGGGGATCATCGCCACATCGAGGCCCGCCATAATCGCCGGCTCCGCGTAGCTCTTTACCATGAGCATTCTCTCGGGCAGAAGCTCCTCGTTGGCGACATAGTATTTATTAAAAAGAAATGCAACCGGCGCCTGCCCTGCATAGATGCAGTTGCGGTTTAAGAGTTCCTCAACCTTATCCCCGCTCCTTGAAAAATATACCGTATCCTTCTCAGGTATCACCGGCAGCACTCCGTCGTGCCCGTCAAGCGCCCGCAGACACTCATCAATACCCTCAACCGTCACAAACGGACGCAGAGAATCATGGATAATGATACCGTCTATTCCGGTGAGCCGGCTGTGTGCCATATACCTGGAGTAATCGCTGTTCTCTCTGGTATCGGCACTGACGTTGGCACTTGCATCGTTCTCACTGGCGCAGTCAAAGATATTCCTCAGATCCTTCATGGCGTTCCAGATAGATGCCTGTCTGTTCTCTCCGGGGCTTGAAAACCCGAGGAACTTCTCTCCCACCACCGAATCGGGATCCTCAAACATCTCAAACTCAATCTTCTCGCGCCATTTCTCGGATGCAACAATCTGAATATTGTCTACCAGTTCGCTCTCTCCAAAGGGTCTTAGGCAATGCGTCAGCAGCATCTCCCCTGCAATGTCGGTAAACTGAGTCGGTACGTTGTTGTCATTTATGCATCTCGTTCCACCGGCAAGAATAATAGCAACATTCATATTGGGCCTCCTTGTATCTGAACAACACACATCCTGGTCTGTGGCAACTCTTCTTAAATTTAATTATATTCCCAAAGAGTGATTTCCGCACATGTTTTTTCGTTACCCTGCATTGTTATATACCATTTGTGGGTGCGCCATGAAATTATGCTTCATTTTATTTCGTGCAATCATAAAATAAAGTTGAAAAATCTATTAAATTTTTATAAAAAGGGTATTGTACAGCTATATGTTCTATGATAAAGTCTTCCTTGCGCCGGGGAAATGGGCAGCGCTCATATCCTCAAACGCAGTTCTGTCGCGGCATCAGCGCAGGCTCTCCTGCAAAGTCGATGGCATAAAGCGCATCTTTCCCCTAATGGAAAGCCTGCAGCATCTGATAACTACGCAAAAGCAAAACATTCCGGTTCCATTTGGCTCCGGGATGTTTTGCTTTTGCGCATAATTACTTTTCTGCTTAAGATTTGGAATTAGTTGTGATCAAATTCAGATAACACCGAATGCCGCATACGCGAGGACAACATCGTACATGAGAAGTACCGGAAGTTTGACAGTCCAGCCTCATAAATGATACACATCAATAAGAAACGCCAGGAAATAGAAGAATGCTTCCGGATAATGAAAACCGAGTTCAATGCAAGACCCGTTTACCTTCAACGGGAAGACAGGATAAAAGCGCATTTCCTGACCTGCTTTATATCACTTTTACCCTAAAACTAATGCGAGGTTTCCGCACATGTTTTTTCGTTACCCCGCATTGTTATATACCATTTGTGGGTGCGCCATGAAATTATGCTTCATTTTATTTTGTGCAATTATAAAATAAAGTTGAAAAAACTATTAATTTTTTATAAAAAGGGTATTGTACAGCTATATGTTCTATGATAAAGTCTTCCTTGCGCCGGGGAAATGGGCAGCGCTCATATCCTCAAACGCAGTTCTGTCGCGGCATCAGCGCAGGCTCTCCTGCAAAGTCGATGGCATAAAGCGCTTCTTTCCCTTAAGGGAAAGCCTGCAGCTTCTGATAACTACGCAAAAGCAAAACATTCCGGTCCCGTTAGGTTCCTGGGTGTTTTGCTTTTGCGCATAATTATTTTTCTGCTTAAGATTTGGAATTAGTTGTGATCAAATTCAGATAACACCGAACAATTCGCTCAAAGAGTCTCCATCGATTATCCTATCGCTCTTTATATCAGCATTCTTTAGCATCTGTTCCACTTTACTTTCAAGTGCTACATTTATGAATCTGTCCACATCGATACCCCTGAGCCTGAAAAAGTAGAACGGATTTTCATCAAATCTTATGCCTATTCCGTACATAACCGCCGCAACGTGTTTGCACATGACCGCCCAGTCAGGGCAGCTGCAGCTAAAGCTTATCTCTCTCGGAGTCGGGAAAAGACCTCCTTCCAGAGTGAAAATATCCTTAAGCTCCTCAGGAAATTCTCCGCTCACCAGTTTTTCCATGCTGTCTATTCTTGCGCTGCATCTACTTACGATGCACTGGACACTTTCTTCCGAGAGCCTTCCTATCTTTATCTCCACATTGTAAGGGGTCTTGCGTCGTCCCTGCACTTTGGCAAGGACACGTCCGTCATGTATCTTGAGGTCCACTACTGTTCCCGATCTGACATAGCCCCTGCCGCGGTCGAGCCTGCTTGCATAGTCGGCATATTTCTCAAGATTCCTGCACCATGCCTGTCCCCACCAGCTCGTGCAGACCTCCCCACGCCTTGTCCTTGCAACTATGGGTTCGTACTTTCTCCCCCGGCTCCTGGCCATCTGCAGGCTCTCTTTTGCCTTCCTCCTCAGCTCTGCTGCCGAGGGCTGAGTGTAAACCGTATCATCATCCCAATATCTCGCCATCTTAAAACTCCAATTACAATTCGAGCCTCATCATGTCAAGAAGCGCCTTATCAGACATCTCTGTAATCCACTTTTCCCCGCCTCCGATGACATTTTCCGCAAGCTCAACTTTGTCTCTTATCATCTCATCAATTTTTTCTTCTATGGTCCCGGTGTTAACAAATTTGTGAACAATAACACTCCTGTTCTGACCTATCCTGTATGCCCTGTCCGTTGCCTGATTCTCGACAGCCGGATTCCACCATCTGTCAAAATGTATGACATGATTGGCACTTGTGAGGTTAAGTCCCGTACCTCCTGCCTTCAGCGACAGTATCATGAACGGCACATAGTCCTCACCGTTAAATTCATCGACCAGAGCCTGTCTCTTTTTGGCCGGAACTCCTCCATGGATCACAAGCCCGTCACAGCCAAAGATTCCCCGCAGGAATTTCTCCAAATAGGGAATGATCTCTTTGTACTGTGTAAAGATAAGAACCCGTTCACGCTTTTCGTAAATGGTCTCGCACAGGGTCCTCAGCACTTCAAATTTCCCACTCTCTTTTGCAAGATAATTCTCCTGGCCAAGGAACTGATCAGGATGATTGCAGATCTGCTTAAGCTTGGTGATAGCAGAAAGAACCAGCCCTTTTCTCTGAATGCCCTTCGCAAACTGCAGCTCTTTTTCCAGTTCAGCGACCTGCTTCCTGTACAGCACGATCTGCTTCTGGGAAAGAGAAATGTAATCAATCTTCTCAACCTTGTCGGGAAGATCCGCTATTATCTTTTTGTCACTCTTAAGACGACGCAGAATAAAAGGAGATATCATGGTCCGAAGCTTCTGATAGCCCTCGGAATGCTGCTGAAGGCTCCTTGCGAAGCTGTCAAACTCTTTTGACGAACCAAGAAGTCCTTTGTTAATAAAGTCAAACAAAGACCATAGGTTAGTAAGCTCATTCTCAATTGGCGTACCGGTCATCGCGATTTTCTGAATGGCAGGAATCCTCTTTATCGCCCTGGTTTGCTTGGTTGCAGGATTCTTGATGGCTTGTGCCTCATCAAGTATAAGGCAGTCCACCTGCTTATCGGCAAGGCGCTCCATTCTGAGTGCCATCTGATACGTTGTAATGCTCAGAAATACCGGTTCATGGAGATATTCTTCTTCCATATTTTCTGCGCCTCGCCCATGCATTATGCGGAAGGGAAGAGACGGCGAGAACTTCTCTATCTCTTTTGCCCAGTTGCCAAGAAGCGATGCAGGTACGATCAAAAGAACCGATGCATCTTTCTTCTTATGATAGAGCCATGTCAGAAACGATATTACCTGCAGAGTCTTGCCAAGTCCCATATCGTCAGCAAGACATGAACCAAACCCAAGTTTATGCATATAGCAAAGCCACTGGAAGCCTGTCTGCTGATAGGATCGAAGCTCCGCTCTGACATCTTTGGGGATTTTTTCCTTTTTGATTGAGGAAGGCTGACGCAGATTCTTAAGCAGCGTTCCAAGCCACTTTCCGTTGGTTATTACAGGCCCCACGTCTATGTCATCTTCCTCTTTATCGAGGCCAGACTCAAGCCTCATCGCATCTTTTAGCGTGATCTGTCCGTCGTACTTCTCCATAGTATCAAGCAGCTTTTTCAGACGCTCATGATTGACCTCAACCCATTTTCCTTTTAAAAGAGAAAGTCCTTCAGTCTGCTCAAGGAGTCTTCTTATCTCATCTTCAGTAAGCTCCATCCCGTCAACCACAAGGGAAGGCTGCATGGCTAAAAGAGCATCAAACCCCAGCATCGAAGGTCTGTCTGCCCCAAGGCTCACCTGCATCTTTATACTGCTCTGCGAATTTTTCCACCAGTAGGGCACGCGGCATACTATTCCGCACTTCTCGATATCCGGAACAGTTTTAAGAAACTCATATGCCTCATCGCTACTTAGCCGCAGGGGATGAAAGAGCTCTCCCGAAGTGATGAATCCAGACAGCATCGGGGATACTTCTGCCACCCTGTCAAGTCCGGACAGAAGGGAAAGAAGCTTATCTCTGTCCTGCTTGTACTCCTCAAGGGCATAGGAAAGCGGCATATGTCTGACACCGCCATCTGCATCTTTTGTTGCATAGGTCGCAAGAAACGCAAAAGGCGCAAATTTATCCTTTTTATTCTCAACAAGATGGAAAAAAATCCTCTCGGGAACCCTTAGATTCTGAGAAAGCTCCGCAAGAAACATCGCGGCATTGCCACCATACTCGCGAAGCTGCATGGAAAATATTCTGTTGAGTTTCATGAACTGAAGCGATATCCAGGCCCTGCTGATGTTCTCAGCACCCAGACAGAAAGGAATTACACGGGAAAGTTTCTCATAGACTTCATCCGAAAGCTCGATAACGAGATTCTCCCCTGCGACAGACAGATCAGGAGATTCCTGAACCTGTCCAATAAAGGCCTCCGAGAGCCTTCTTAAGAATATGAGTGAAGGGCTCTGCCCTGCAAAAGAAGCAGACAGTCCCAATCTGAGGAGTGCTTTGTACCTGTTTTTTAAAAAATCATCTTTAAGCTCAGTCTCTGCAGGCGAAAGATCCGTTTCCACCTGATCGACCCTAAAGCTCTCCTCCGTAAATACAAATGACAACATTACCGTCCCCCCAAAAACTGCCAGAAAGTTGTAAGTTCTTTTTCCATCATAGCCTATGCTCACGTTTAGTCAAGCTCTTTTCGTAAGCTACTTTTTCATAAGAGAACAGAATTCTTGTTCCACGAGCAATCTTAAGAAAATCTTAAGAATTTTATCCCTAAGGCTCCCCGGCATAGGGCACATGCAGATGACCGCTCCTATACCTCGCTTTTTCTCAGGTATAGTATCCAGAACCTGAAATGAACTTGTCATTTCAGCAGTAGCACTGCTGCTCTGTTTAATCTCTACCGGGTATAAAACTCCGTCCTGCTCAATAATAAAATCTATGGCTATTTTCTATTTTGTGGTTGACAGAAGAACGAATGTTCGCTATAGTTGTGTTATCGAACATTCGTTCTGTGGAGGCACAAATATGTAAGCATTAAAAGATGTTTAAAAGATGTCATAACCTCATACAACAGCTTGCCATTCAGTGACCGCATAGTGTTTTATATCACCATCTCCAATGATATTCCGCTTACATTATATGCCCATATCCATGGGCTGTCATCAGAAAAATGCCAGATTTTTCAAGTTTTCATGTCTATGGTACAAGATTCATGTCTATTCCTTCAGATGCCACCAAATAAGCAAAAATGGCGACAAGCTTTATTCATTGTCACCATTACTATTGCTATTTGAAGCCTTTTTTCTGAAGGTCATCACACCATGCTTTTATTTCTTCTAATGCTTTTTCAAGCTGTGTTATCTTAACCATCATATGTACATCATACCTTCCATCGGCTTCCCAGGAAGAAAGCACCAGCTTCTTATCTTCAATATACTTTGGAACGATGATATTTATTCCCAATGACTGCGAATAATTAAGAAGCTCGTTTATTGCATGCTTGTACAGTTTTCTCGGGTCTGGCTGCTGAACGGCATAATAAATCTGTATCTTAATGAGCTTTTCAGCTGCCTGCTGCAGATGGTAAGCAGCCTGCCCCTTGAGGTATTTTCCCTCTTTAGGCGTTCTCTGCTTGACTTCATCAATGGTTGCCCCAGCTATAAACAGATCTGCTTTGATCTGCCCCATGTTTAATGGGTAACTACTCCCTGACATACAAGACCTCACCTCTGTTTATTTCTGCAAGTATCGCAGAATCATCTTCCTTTCCTGTTTTAAAATACAGGATGTCATAGCTCTGCAAAAAATCATCGAACTCTGAGAGCTTATCAGCAAATCTCATGAATTGCTTTGAAGTTAATGCTTTCCCTTTTGGTTGGCTTCCAAAAACAGCTATGTCGATATCAGATTCCTCTGTGCACCTGTCTTCAATGCTTGATCCAAACAAAATCACTTTATCAATCAAAGGACACTCTTTTGCTGAATCAGCTATGTTATCGAGATATTTACTTTTTATATCAGCAACTTTCACATTCCTGTTGCCAATCTTGACGTCAACAACTTTACACATAACAGTTCTCCTAAAACATCTATTATCGACATCAGTTCCTTAATCAGATTATACACTATTTCTCATTGGGCCAACCGCATATTTTTCCATAGAGGACCAAATCAGGATTTTTAATCAGCCTAAAGTGTTGCACCCTCATTGGATAAATATGCCGATGGCAATATCACTTGTACTTATATGCCCGCCACAACAACATCAAAGGCTCTTTTTTAGCATTTATAGATATTAGCCTTGAGATCAAAGACTTCTCTATAGTTAAGTTCTATAACATTTACTCCTTTGTAGTCAAAGCTATTTCAACCGAAACGACATTCGCTATCGCCATATCATATCCCTCATAGGCCATAATCAGAATATAATTCCTATTGGCATATACATCCAATACATATATCGGCAAATAAACAATTATTCTTATTCCATCAATTTAGGGTCTATAATCAGAATATAATCCTTATCTCCTAATATATAGATTATAGGTATTAGTAACCTCACTGATACAATTCTCAAATATCTTTATAGCTGAGTATTTCAGCTGTCTCATCTCAATGTCCTACAGGCATATTTGAGATTCTACGAAAGGAAATCATGAAAGAAGAAAAAACATATCTCTATTACAAAGCAACAGGTCCTCTAAAGTATAACATGACTAATGATTACCTGTTTAGAATGGTTCTTCAAAAAGATCCTGAAATCCTCATTAGGCTCATATGCTCGTTGCTGCATCTGGATAGGAATCAGGTCATTGAAGCTTATATCGATAATCCTGTGACTCCAGGCGAAGCCATCTCTGACAAAGAGTATCAACTTGACATAATCGTCATTTTATATGGCAACATCACGATCAACCTCGAAATGCAGGTCACAAACTACAAAAACTGGACAGCCCGTTCCCTATCTTACCTGTGCAGGAAATTTGATAGCATTGCCCGAGGTGATGACTATAACAATGTTAATACAGTGTATCAGATCGGATTTCTTGATTTTACTCTCTTTGAAGATCACCCTGAATTCTTTGCCAAATATCAAATGCGCAATACAAAAGATAACTACGTTACTGTTCACTCGCATACTGCTCGCTCCAGTAACGTATTCGCGCATTCATTAAAATTCGACTCCGTCGAAGGAATGCGCTCACTACTGAATCATATTCTCACGAAATGCGCAGCATAGTGCGCATTTCTGTCTGAACAGCAACACAACTTCCTTTATACTGACAAGTTCAATCTGTATGTGCTAGAATTGAATCACACAGACATGGCAACAAGGCGAAGACAGACTTTATGACATAGACATCTGGGCAAAGCTATTCAAAGCATAAACATGGGAGGAAATCAAGATGATCACTAAGGACAATCCATCAATGAATTCCACTGCCGAGACTATATTCATGTCAACAGCCAATGAAAAAAACCTTGAGCAATGTCGCATCCGCGAAGACAACATCGCACATGAGATTTACCAGAATAACCTGATCAAAACTCTGACCAGTGAAAATAAATCTCTTACTGATGAGAATAAGTCGCTCTCTGATGAGAACAGATCTCTCTCTGATGAGAACAGATCTCTCTCTGACGAGAACAGATCTCTCTCTGACGAAAACTTACGTTTAATAAAACTTCTTGAAGGAAACGGCATAAAGCCCTGAAAATTCAATATTCCAAAACATAAACCCGTCGCCGAAGTAGTGATATGCACTACCCCGGCGACGGGTTTAAATATCTTTTAATCTTATATTCTCATATTATGCAAAAAACATCTGCGCTTTTCTCTCGTTATCCTCTTGCTGTCTCTTCTGAAGCATAACCTGATACTGATCTGTAGCCTGCTTAGCCTTAAGTTCCTGGAGCGCCTTGACAGTACGATCTTCTTCCCTATCCATTGAAAAGCCATTCAGTTCAAGAGAAGCTTTGCTATTATAGGAAGCGGCATAATCAACTCTGTTAGTCTCTGCACCGGTATTGGCTCTAGAGCTGTCAACCTTCTTTATCGCGTCATCTATATCCTTCATGTCAAAGTCAGGGCTTGTAACATCCAGTCCCTCAAGCCCCAATCCCTTAACGCTAAGGTCATAAGTTGAAACACCGGCTTTCCCTCCGCTTGCGTCCGTTGAAACAGAGAGATTGTCCTCAGCATCCAAAAGATTCTTCTCATTATAAGAAGTGCCTTTTGCCGTCTCATCTATTCCCTTCAGGTACTGGTCGATCTGATTCTGAATGCTCTTCCTGTCACCGTCATCCAGGGTTCCGTTCTGCGATCTGATCGCCAACTCCTTAATTGACCCAAGATAATCTGAAATGCCTTCCATCGCTCCATCAGCAATATTCAGAGCTGATTTTGCGTCTCTTAGATTCTCACTTCCTTTATCCAGCGCACCTGTCTGGGCTTTAGTCTTTTCCTCTATCACAAGTCCTGCGGCATCCTTAGCTGCGCTTTGAAGAGCTCCGCCTGCTGCCAATGTCGAATATGGTGAGTATGCAGATGCATAGCTGCCAACTGCTCCAATTCCCATGGTATTACCTCCTGAAAATCTATATAACAAAAACTCTGGTCATCCTTTTACAAATTAATCGTAACACCCCGGTACAAAAAACATAACCCCAAAAGTGCCTTATTTTGGGGCAAAAAGAAATCTTATTACGCAATGATGATAAAGTTTTTAAAATAAAATTTCCTGTTATAAGCTTCCAAAGCCGTATATCTTTATAGGCCATGCAAAATTAATTAAATCTTAAGAATTTCTTCCGCTTTTCTTAAAGATTTATCCCCCAAAAACTGTTAACATTATGAGCGGTTTCAATCTGAACCTTCTTAAATATCTTTATAGCTGAGTATTTCAGCTGTCTCATCTCAAAGTCCTGCAGGCATATTTGAGATTCTATGAAAGGAAATACATGCAAGAAGAAAAAACTTATCTCTATTACAAAGCAACTGGTCCTCTGAAATACAACATGACCAATGACTACCTGTTTAGAATGGTCCTTCAAAAGGATCCTGAAACCCTCATCAGACTCATATGCTCGTTACTGCATCTAGAAAGAGATCAGGTCATAGAAGCACATATTGACAACCCCGTGACTCCCGGCGAAGCCATCTCTGATAAAGAATATCAGCTCGATATTATCGTCAGTTTAAATGGCAACATCACGATCAACCTCGAAATGCAGGTGATAAACTACAAAAACTGGACAGCCCGTTCTCTCTCTTACTTGTGCAGGAAATTCGACAGCGTCGCCCGCGGTGATGACTATAATAATGTCAACACAGTGTATCAGATTGGCTTTCTTGATTTTACTCTATTTGAAGACCACCCGGAATTCCTGGCCAAGTATCAGATGCGCAATGCAAAAGACAACTACCTATATACTGACAAGTTCAATCTGTATGTGCTAGAATTGAATCATACAGACATGGCAACAAGCGAAGATAAACTTTATAGCATAGACATCTGGGCAAGGCTATTCAAAGCTAAAACATGGGAGGAAATCAAGATGATCACCAAGGACAATCCATCAATGAATTCCACTGCCGAAACAATTTTCATGTCAACAGCCAATGAAAAAATCCTTGAGCAATGCCGCATTCGCGAGGACAACATCGCACATGAGAAGTACCAGAATGATCTTATCAAAGCTCTGACCAGTGAAAATAAATCTCTTTCTGATGAGATCAGGTCGCTTTCTGATGAGAACAAATCTCTCTCTGACGAAAAAAAGTCTCTCTTTGATGAGAACTTACGGTTAATAAAACTGCTTGAAGAAAACGGAATAAAGCCCTGACAATTCATTCCTCAACTACAATAATAACCCGTCGTCGAAGTAGTGGTATGCACTACCCCGGCGGCGGGTACAAAAACGCTTACAGACCCCCTATCAAACACTAAGACATCAAAAGCTGCACCTAGCCTCATTCCAGAAACGTTCACATGGAACCCCAGGCCTTTTTGTCATCTCTAATCATCATAAACATTTAAAGACACTTGATATAATCCATAAATGTGAACTTCCGCGATAATTAACTCTCGTCATCACTTC
>CAMNEA010000048.1 GCA_946536145.1 uncultured Butyrivibrio sp. | reverse complement strand
CTTAAGGCTGCAACACCTATCGGAAAGGGTCTTGGCGCTTCACCCGGAGCTGCTTGCGGTAAGATCGTATTCACAGCTGATGACGCTGTAGCATGGGCAGAGAGAGGCGAGAAGGTAGTTCTTGTTCGTCTTGAGACATCACCTGAGGATATCACAGGTATGAAGGCCGCTCAGGGTATCCTGACAGTTCGTGGTGGTATGACTTCTCACGCAGCCGTTGTTGCTCGTGGTATGGGTGAGTGCTGCGTATCAGGATGCGGCGACATCAACATGGACGAGGAGAACAAGAAGTTCACACTCGCAGGAAAAGAGTTCCACGAGGGAGATTTCATCTCAATCGATGGTACAACAGGTAACATCTATGATGGCCAGATCGCAACAGTTGATGCTCAGATCGCCGGCGAGTTCGGACGTATCATGGCATGGGCTGATGAGTTCAGAAGACTTAAGGTTCGTACAAATGCTGATACACCTGCTGATGCCAAGAAGGCTAGAGAGCTTGGCGCTGAGGGTATCGGACTTTGCCGTACAGAGCATATGTTCTTCGAGGAAGACAGAATTGCTGCTTTCCGTGAGATGATCTGCTCAGATACAGTAGAAGAGAGAGAAGCAGCTCTCGACAAGATCCTTCCTTATCAGCAGGGAGACTTCAAGGCTCTCTATGAGGCACTTGAGGGATGTCCTGTTACAATCAGATTCCTTGATCCGCCTCTTCACGAGTTCGTTCCTACAACCGAGGATGAGATCAAGAAGCTTGCTGACGCAAAGAACAAGAGCGTAGATGAGATCAAGGCTATCATCAATTCTCTTCACGAGTTCAACCCTATGATGGGTCACAGAGGATGCCGTCTTGCAGTTACATATCCTGAAATTGCCAAGATGCAGACTAAGGCTGTTATCCGTGCAGCTCTTGAAGTTCAGAAGGCACATCCTGACTGGAACGTTAAGCCTGAGATCATGATCCCTCTTGTATCAGAGGTTAAGGAGCTTAAGTTCGTTAAGAAGGTAGTTGTAGAGACAGCTGATGCTGAGATCGCAGCTGCAGGCGCTAAGCTTGACTACGAAGTTGGTACAATGATCGAGATCCCGAGAGCAGCTATCACAGCTGATGAGATCGCTAAGGAAGCTGATTTCTTCTGCTTCGGAACAAACGACCTCACACAGATGACATTCGGCTTCTCACGTGATGATGCAGGCAAGTTCCTCAATGCTTACTATGACACCAAGATCTTTGAGAATGATCCATTTGCTAAGCTGGATCAGGCCGGTGTTGGTAAGCTCATGGAGATGGCTATCAAGCTCGGCAAGCCTGTTAATCCTAAGCTTCACGTAGGTATCTGCGGCGAGCACGGTGGAGATCCTTCATCTGTTGAGTTCTGCAACAAGATCGGTCTTGACTATGTATCATGCTCACCATTCCGTGTACCTGTAGCAAGACTTGCTGCTGCTCAGGCTGCTATTGCTGAGAAGGCTGCAAAGAAGTGCGACAAGTGCGAGGACGCAGGCGATGCACAGACAAAGAAGAGCTTCGTAGATGACGAGACAAAGGCTAAACTCGAGGAAGTTGCTAAAAAGGCAGAAGAGGTTGCAAAGGACCTTGCCAACACAACTGCTGACGTAGCAAAGGCTGGCTTCGAGGGACTTAAGGCCGGTGTTGACGCAGCTATCAAGACCTACAAAGAGAACAGAAATGCTTGATTGATAAAAGTAAGCATAATCTGAGCTTAATAAATTAATAATGAGGAGAACTGCTCCAGATGGGGTAGTTCTCCTTTCTTTGAATAAAAAAGAATACCTGGGATTATCCCAGGTATTCTGCTATTGTTGCGTAAAGTCGTTCAGGCTCAACGGGTTTTACAAGATGTGCATTCATGCCAACTGCCTTGCTTTCGTAATAGTTCTCATGAAGGGCACTGACAGTCATTGCAATGATGGGAATGCTCTTGGCGTTGGGCAGGGTCGTAGTCTGACGAATCTCTCGTGTCACATCAAGACCAGACATATCGGGCATGATGATGTCCATTATTATCAGATCAAAACGGCCATGTTCATCGCGGAAGGTGTGTAGCGCTTCTTTGCCGTCCCGAACAGTTACGAAATCTGCATTTTTGTCCATGAGGAGTTTTTCGATGATCTTCAGATTTACATCGTCGTCATCTGCGACCAGAATGCGCTTACTTGTAAAATCTATTGAATCCAAATTCAGTTTGGCAAAATCCTTCTGGCTGACTACTGGGAATGTAAGATTTATAGAGATTACGGTGCTTCCATTGCAATTGTTTTCTATATCGATGGTATCAGTTCCCATTGCGTGCATAAAGTAGCGTATGATGAGGCAGTGGGGATCTAAGGGACTGCTGCTGTTTTCGGCTTTTGACTGCAGGGTCTCAAAGGGCATTGTAAGCGCATCAATAAGGGGGCTTGTAAGCGAAGATTCGGCAAAGGCCATGGATAGTCTTAAGGTGATGGTGCCATTATCTTCAGCGACTTTGTCTACAACAAAGTCAATTTTCTTTTGAAAACTCATGAATCGCGCGGTATTCTTGGCAAACTTGCGCCATACCTGAAGAAGAACTGTGTAATCCACGAGTATGGCTGTATCCATCATTTTGTTATCGGATGCAGTAAAAGAGGTTTTGTAATTTTCAAGAGTCTTTTCAAGATCACACTTTAGTCTGTTAAGAAGATCCACAATATAGATGCGCAGAGGGTGAATATGAACATCTTTCATGTAGATCTGTCGGAGAGCCATTATGTCATCGATTGATTCATTCATGTTGCGGCCTGACCGCTCGATCATTGCAAGATTATCAGAGGTCTGATCCGGAGTAAGATTCTCCTCAAGTGTTATTCTTGCCAACTCCATGATGGAATATAGAGGGCCTCTTACTGAATTGTTCAGCTTTTCAAGTAGCATATCGCTATTTCTTAGTCTGGATACTAAAAGTGTTAACTCTTCATCATTGTTGATCATATCATGGCTCCTTATACTTTTATAAAGATATTATAAGGCTTTGAATGTACTAAGAAAAGGGGTAGAATAGTTTACAGGGAGGAGGTTTTCTATGAATAATCATTCAGAAGTTCGACCAGTAAAAGTTATTCCGCATTGCGTTGTGGGAATAGGTGCTTCTGCCGGAGGGCTGGAGGCTCTTCAGCAGTTTCTGACATTTCTCCCATCAAACACAGGCATGGCATTTGTAATAATCCAGCACCTTGCTCCAAATCACAAGAGTATGCTGGCAGATATTCTGGGTAAATACAGTGTGATGCCGGTTACTGAGATAGAGGACAATATGGAGGTGGAGCGAAACCACATCTATATGATCCCGCCCAAGTATAACGTTGAGATAAGTGATGGGCATCTTCAACTTAAACTGCAGAATTCTCAAGAGATAAGTCATCCCATTGACATCTTTTTCAGATCTCTGGCTGGGGCTTACATGAACAGGGCTGTGGCCGTTATTCTGTCTGGAACCGGGTCCGATGGCACCAATGGAATCCGGGCTATCAAGGAGCAGAATGGCATGATCATTGTCCAGTCTCCGGAGTCTGCCAAGTTTGATGGCATGCCCAGAAATGCCATTGGAACCGGGTTTGTTGATCTTGTGCTCAAGCCGGATTCCATTGCAAAAGAGCTGGATCACATATCAAGGTCTGTAATAGACGCTGAAGCCCAGCTTGGATCTACTGATGAGGATCTGCTTGCAAAGATCTTTTCCATCCTTAAAAATGTAACGAATATTAACTATGCATACTACAAGCAGACAACAATCCTTCGCAGAATTGAGAGAAGGCTTGTTGTCACACATAACAGGAATCTCAGGGAGTACGTGAACTACCTCAACAATAATCCGGAGGAAGCAAAGCTTCTGGCTAAAGAGGTTCTCATTGGTGTTACCAGCTTCTTCAGGGATCCGGATTACTTCGATGTACTGAAAGAGACTGTCATCAAAAAGCTTGTCAGCGGCCCGCATCCTGAGGATGAGATAAGGGTATGGGTTGCAGGGTGCTCAACAGGTGAGGAGGCCTATTCCGTTGCAATACTGTTTGCAGAGGTTATGGAGGAATTGTCTATTCACAGGGATGTCAAGATCTTTGCAACAGACCTTGACAGCGAATCCATAGCTACGGCTGTAAGGGGAGTTTACGGCAACAACATCATTGAGGATGTGACCGTGACGAGACTCTCAAAGTATTTCACCAGAAAGGGCAACAAGTACGTTATCCATCACGATATAAGAAAGATGATTATTTTTGCACAGCATAATGTATTTCAGGATCCGCCTTTCGGCAAGCTGGATCTGATATGCTGCAGAAATGTGCTCATATATTTCCAGATAGTACTACAGAGAAACCTTTTCGCTATATTCCATATGGCTCTTTCCGACAGAGGGTATCTCTTTCTTGGGCGATCGGAATCGGTAATTGATTATGCGGATGTGTTCAGGGTAATCTGCTCCAATGAGAAGATTTTCATGCATTATGCTGAGGGCAATGCCCCTGCCAGGGATCAGATGGCCTATTCAATGCAGAACATTGATACGCCTATTGAGCCCATACACATACAGAGCATTGAGGACGATGAGCCGGTCAAGTATAAGTCTCATGAGCTTGACACATCAGTTCTGGAGACACTGATGCCAGCTACAGTTCTGGTAAACGACAAGAACGAACTGGTACGAAGCTATGGGGACTGTTCCAGGCTTATTTCCATTCCCGCTGGGCAGGTTACGCTTGATATATTCCAGCTTATCAGAAATGATCTGAAGATTGCTCTTTCCACTGCCCTCAAGGAATCCAGGATTTCTGAGGGAAGAACTGCATACTCAGATGTACCGGTAGAGGTGGATGGTAAGAATGAATTTATTTCCATTGTGGCCAATCCCATAAATGACAGTCATGGACAAAAGACTGACTTCACTGCGGTTACCTTTATAAGAGGTGCCAGGGAGATTCCTGTGGATATGCAGCAGTACAAGATCGATATTGCTGCCTCCAAGAGAATTTCGGATCTGGAGCATGAGCTGAAGATTACCAAGAATGATCTGCGGCAGACAGTCACAGAGCTTGAGTCAACCAATGCAGAGCTCCAGGCTGCCAACGAGGAGCTTCTTACCGCCAACGAGGAGCTGCAGTCCAGTAATGAAGAGCTGCAGTCCGTAAACGAGGAACTGTATACAGTCAATTCTGAGTATCAGAGCAAGGTTACGGAGCTGGCGGTTGCCCACAATGACATCTCAAATTTCCTTTCAACGACCCTTGTGGGAATTCTTATGGTGGACAGGGATCTTAACATACGCAAATATACGGAGTATATTTCATCTGAGTTCAATGTAGTGGAACAGGATGTGGGAAGGTCACTGAGGTATATCAGCTATAATTTTGCAACCATAGATCTTTTGAAGTTGTGTAAGAATGTTCTCGAGACCAATCTTACGGTGGAGCAGAGATGCGCCTCTGTATCCGGAAAAACTTACCTCATAAGAATTGCACCATACCATGAGGCAGGCACGGAAATCAAGAGTGAGTCTGAAAGCAGCGTTAAAAAGGAGCTTAAGGGTCTGGTCCTTACATTTGTTGATACAACCAAGCAGGTTGATGACAAGGAGCAGATTGATGAGATGGCTAAAGCCCTCAGGGCTGCAGTTCGGGCAGGTAAGGAGAAAGAAACTTTCTTATCTCATATGTCACATGACATGAGGACCCCTATGACCGCAATATTCGGACTTACACAGCTTTCCTTGGAAGAAAGTGGTGTTCCGGACGTTGTCAGGGACAACCTTGAGAAGATTCTTACATCGAGCAGGTACCTGCTGTCGCTAATAGAGGAGATACTTGAGACCAGCCGTATAGACGCCGGCAAGGTTGTGTCTGTGAGCTCAGCTGTGAAGGAAGAGAACGTCATAAATTCAGTAGCAACTATTGTCAGTGAACAGGCCAGGGCAGCAGGGCTTACCTTTGAATACAATGTCCGGGGGTCACGGGATAAATTTGTTCTTATGGATGTACAGCATGTCGAGAGGGCACTTCTTAATCTCTTGTCCAACAGCATGAAGTTCACCCCTAAGGGCGGAAAGATCCAGTTCTTCACTGATGTGACCTATGATGGAGACAATGTGGTCCATACTTATATTATAAGGGACAACGGCATAGGCATAAGCCGGGAGTTTCAGAAGAAGATGTTCCTACCATTTGAGCAGGAGCAGGAAAATGATGGATTCCACAGAGACGGCACCGGGCTTGGACTCTACATCTGTAAGAATCTGATAGAGCTCATGGGAGGCACCATTGCCTGCAGCAGTGCACAGGGTGTGGGGACTGAGTTTACGGTTACCATGAAATATTCTGTTGCCAGCAAGGAACAGATTGAGCTTCAGACACACAAATCTGAGACATATGAGGATCAGGTACTCTATGGTAAGAATGTACTTCTTGCAGAGGATAATCCGGTGAACGCAGAGGTTATCATAAAGCTCCTCAAGACAAAGGGCATTCACTGCGAGATTGCCTGTGATGGTCAGGAGGCACTTGAGCGCTACAGTGCAAACGGTCCCTATCATTTTCAGGCGATTCTCCTTGATCTCATGATGCCGGTAAAGAGCGGACTACAGGCTGCAAGAGAACTGAGAGCTCTCGGTACTGCAGATTGCAAGGTAATTCCCTTGATAGCACTCACTGCAGATATCACCAATGACACTGAACAGAGATGTGCAGATGCAGGCATAGACTATGTGGTAAGCAAGCCTATCGATCAGAGCACGCTCTTTGGATATCTTGCGGAGGGGTTTCAAAAAAATATAGAGATTAAGGAATGTGACAAATGACAGATATTGAAGACAGGCTGGATGCCCTGATCCAGTGGGGGGCTGATCCCAATGCCGCAATCAGAAGAATGATTGGAGATGAAGATCTTTTTCTAAAGCTTTTATATGGCTTTATGAATAGCCGGGACTGGGATATACTGGTGGAGCTTGTAGAACAGGGACGTTTTGATGAAGCTTTTGTCATATCCCACAGAATGAAGGGATCGGCGGCAGATCTTTCCCTTGGACCTCTGTTGAACAGCCTTTGCATTGTGACAGATGACCTAAGGGGCGAAATAAGGGACAGCATTTATGATGATCTTCGAATCCTTTATTTGCAGAGGGATTCGCTCAGGAGAGTTGTTCTGACCGGCAGCGGTCATGATCTGGAATGAATACTCAAATGGTCTATGGAAATATTCTTGACGCGGTGGGACGATCACAGGCATCGGAGAAGTGCTCAGGGAAAAGAATCCTTCCATAGAAAATGTCGCAGCTGCCGTCAAGCTTGCAAAAAAACTCGGACCCGGAAAGACTGTAGTTACCGTTCTTCCCGACACGGCAGAGAGATACTTCTCAACACCGCTGTTTGATGAATCTAACGAAAACATTTGATCACATAAATTTTACGATTGGAGACATATCTGTGAGTCTGTCAGCACATATTCATATAGCACTTGAATTATGGAGCGCTGTTTTTTGCCTGATTGCTTTAATATGCGTTTTTGCTTCCCGTTATCAGGACAGGATCAAGTCGCAGTTTCTTGGACTTCAGCTTATTGGCAATGCACTTCTCAACCTGTTTGATACGGCAGCCTATTATTTCCGGGGCGATACCAGTGAACTTGGATACATAATGGTCCGGGTATCTAACTTTGCCGTGTTTTTTATAAGCCATCTGCTTCTCATATTTGCGACTCACTATATTTGTCACCGCATGGGTAACAAATACAGCAAAGGAACCTCTTTTACCAAAAAGGCTGTCAATATCCTGTGTGTGATCGGAATGGTGCTTCTGGTTCTTTCGAGAGTGTTTCACTTTTACTATGCCTTTGATGAGCAAAACCGCTATTATCGCCTGAGCGGAAGCTACTGGATCATGCTTGCCCTTCAGCTCCTGGCTGTGCTGGTTCTTACAGGCTATACGATACTTCACTGGAATCATATCAAATACCTGGAAAGAGTGGCGTATCTCTCATATGAGTTATTGCCGATAGCGGCGATAGCCTTCCAGGCATTTTTCTACGGCGTCTCACTCTCGGTACTTGCGGCAACATACTCTGTCCTTCTGATGTTTGTGGTCTATCAGATTGAGTATTCGGAGACAGTTGTGGCCAAAGAGCAGAGGATCGCCACGGAGCTCTCACTTGCCAAATCAATTCAGATGGCACTCATTCCTCATGCCTTCCCGATTTTTCCGGACAGGAATGAAATTGACATTTATGCAAGTGTTGATCCAGCGAGGGAAGTTGGCGGAGACTTTTATGATTTCTTTTTCATAGATGACGATCACCTGTGTATGGTGGTAGCTGATGTCTCCGGCAAGGGAATCCCGGCTGCCCTGTTCATGACCGTATCCAAGACAATACTAAGAAACTATGCGATGCTTGGACATTCTGCGTCAGAGATCCTTGAGAGGACTAATGAGGGTCTTTTTAAGGACAACTATACCGGAATGTTCGTAACGGTCTGGCTCGGCATACTTGAGATATCGACAGGCAAACTCTGCTGCGGCAATGCCGGGCACGAATATCCCGTGATCATGAGATGCGGCGGGCAATTTGAGCTCTTTAAGGACAAGCACAGCTTCGTGCTTGGCGGAATGGAAGGCATGGTGTACAAGGAGTATACTCTTGACCTTAATAAGGGAGACAAGTTGTTTTTATACACTGACGGAGTGCCTGAGGCCACCAACAGATCGGATGAGATGTACGGCACTACGAGAATGGTTGATGCGCTCAACAAAAATCCTTCGGGGTCGCCTGTAGAGATTCTTAAGACAATGAGGTCTGACATCAGCGGATTTGTAAAGGAAGCCGAACAGTTTGATGACATGACCATGGTCTGCATAGAGTACAAGAAGGAAAGGAGCTAGCTGCGATGGCAAAAAATATAATTTTCTGTTTTTCGGGAACCGGAAACTGCCTGAACATAGCAAATAATATTGCTAAGGTGCTGGGAGAGACTAAGATTGTAAGAATCCGTGACAATGTTTCGTTCACGGACGCTACCGGCTATGACAAGGTCGGCTTTGTTTTCCCATGCTACGGCGGTGGTGCGCCGGAAGATGTTCTTGATTTTGCCATGAAGCTCAGGGTCTATCCGGGAACCTATACCTTTGGGATTACTTCATGCTCAGCCTACATGGGAACCGGTCTGGCTAAACTGAACAAGATCATTCCGCTTGATTACTGGGGAGTTATCACGCACCAATGCAGCTGCATATGGCTGTTTCCGCACAAGCTGATGATGCCTCTTCTGACAATAGGAGAGGCACAGGTAAGGAGCGAAGAACTGGCAGAGAATATGGCCGGGGACATTTCAGACGGCGTTGTGAAGGTGCAGAGACCTCCGATGAATATCCTTAACGCCTTTGAGAACATGCTCTGGCCTGCAATAGCCAAAAAGAAGATCGCATCCTTTAAAGTCAGCGACAAATGTATCGCATGCGGTCAGTGCGTAAAGCTCTGCCCAAGAGGCAATATCAGGCTTGAGAATGGCAGGGCAGTGATAGGCAGCAACTGCGCCCAGTGCCTCGGATGCCTTCAGTACTGCCCCGAAAGCGCTATCTCTATCGGACGCATAACCGATAAGAGAGAGCACTATCACAATCCTAAGATCAGGGCTCAGGATCTGTTCTGAGATAAAAAATTGCAAAACCGTTATATGGTTTAACAAAAATACGTCATAATGCTTTATAATATTCTAGTAGACCTATCTTTACGAACAGTGATGAGGATTGTATGGATGAAACTCTGACGAGAAAAGCAAATTCGCCTTATTCCGGTCTTGATGCGTTTGGGGACGACTCCTATGAGAGGGAGCTTGATCTGCTAAGACAGGTGGGTGCAGACGTTGAAAAACTCAAGAAGATGAAATTCAACTCTATGCAGCTGGCCGAGATCCGAAAAGGCATAAATGACAAGGTGGACGTATCCAAATATCTGGATCCGTCCCTTTCCTGGACGGCCATGGAAGAGATACGCCTTGAGATGTACCAGGGCATTGATATGTCTGAGTACAGGAAACAGGGCTTTGATGTGCTACAGCTTTCGCAGATAAGACAGGGGCTTTCTGCCGGGGTTGATGTCTCTATCTATGCAAAGAAGGTATATTTTGCTGACCAGATGAGGGAAATCCGTCTTGGACTCAGCAAGGACATTGAGGTTCCGATAATCTTTTATCAGGATCCTGCTTTTGATGCTCTTCAGATGAGAGAGATCAGAAAAGGACTTCAGGACGGGATCGACATAGCAAGTTATGCCCATGTCAGCATGCCGTATATGAAGATGAGAGTCATCAGGGAGAGCGCTAAGGACGGACTTAAGTTTTCCGAAACAGAAATAGAAAGATACAATGCCAATATCTTAAATCAGCTTCATATGGCATTTGTTGATAAGGTCAATATAAGCAAATATGTAAAGGACAGATTTGATGCAGAGCAGCTTGAGCAGGTGAGAATCGCCATCAAGGAAAATCTGCCTATAGACAAATATATCTCCGGCGAGATGAGAGGCGATGCCATCAAGGAGATCAGGATCGGCCTTGAGAACGGCGTAGATGTATCCCAGTATGCCAATGCTGCCTATAACTGGCAGCAGATGAATGAGATGCGTATCGGCCTTGAGCATCAGATTGACATAACGCCTTACCGCAAGCCCCTCTATCAGGCCGACCAGATGAGGGAGATAAGGCTTGGAATTGAAGAGAGCCTTGATATAACCAAATTCTCCACATTGATGTACACTGCCAGGGACATGAGGCGGATAAGGATACGACTCCTTTCCGGCGACTATGACAAAGACAGGCAGGGCGACATCAGCAAGGCCGCTATATCTGCCAAGATCATTGACATCAACACGGTCGACGGCTTTGTGGAGGATATGCTGATGCACCGCGAGGCATATCTGTCCTTTGTTGAAAACAATATGATGTGCTATCTGACACTTCCCGAAAGGCGTGACGGACGCAAGTACACAGAGGAGATCATCACCAAATTCCTTGACAGGGCCAAGGTTGTCTACGGACTTGATAAAGATATGATCAAAAAGATCGGCCAGGAGGGGAAAAGCGCCGACAGAGTGCTCATAGCTGTCGGAAGGGAAGTTGTAAACGGCTCAAATGGCCGATATGAATATTTCTTTGATACAGAAGTGAATGATGAGCCGGAGATAATGCGTGACGGCTCAGCTGACCTGACTAATCTCGGACGCCTTCAGCAGGTCAGGGTCGGAGACAGGATAGCTCTTTATCACAAGGCTACCAGAGGCAGCGACGGTTTCGATGTATTTGGCAATTTGATCAAAGCCGTTCCCGGAAAAGAGATACCGATCCTCAAAGGAACCGGTTTTATGATCATGACAGACAGGGTGAGCTATGTGGCAACTTATACCGGAGCCATCAGGATGGTGGATGGCAGGGTTGAGGTAACAAAGCTCATGGTGGTTCAGGAGGTCAGGATCACTGATAAGAAGATCAAATATGACGGAAGTGTATATGTTGTCAATGATGTTTTTTCCGGCAGCGTTATCGAGGCTACAGGCGATGTCGTAGTGGGCGGCCACATGGAGAGCTCTGACATCACGGCAGGGGGAAGTGTTACTATCAAAGGCGGTGTGACCTGTCCTATCAGAGGCGGTGTCACAGCAGGCGGAGATGTTTCTGCCAAGTATTTTGAGGGTGCCAGCATCTCAGGTATGAACATATCCGCCAACTACTTCATCAACTGCAAGATAGAAGCCAAAGGAATGGTCAGGACCTATGGACGAGTAGGCACGCTCTATGGAGGCATGGTCAACAGCCTCTATGGAATAGAGGTCGCCAGTGTGGGCAACAAGACCGGTGCCAGAACCATAATAAACCTTGGAGTAAACACAAATATTCTTGCAAGCTACAACAACATAAGAAAGAATATAGGAAGAGAGCAGGAGCAGCTCGAGACACTCAATAAGGAAAAGGAAAGACTGCGTGAGGTCGGCGGCGGAAACAGGGAACTTATGCAGTGGAAAGTCAAGATCAACGCTGCGGCCGCTACCAAGGAAACAAGGATCAAAGAGCTTACCGCGGAAATGAAAGCTCTCGAAGCTGAGATAAACAAAGGAAACGGAGCGTGTGCCGTCATAACCGAGATGGCCTATGCAAACACGATATTTGTAATATCAGGAGTTATCTACAGACTCGAGAGTGACAGGAAAACCTATGATAAGCTGACCTTTAAAGTAGATGCCAAGAGGGAAAACATTGTTGTAATCTGATATACGCAGATTATGACAACGCATAACTAGTAAAAATAACTGCCGGACAACACATCCGGTAGTTTTTTTTGTGAAAAATTAGCAATTGTACTCTAAAATATTATATGCTAAGTTGAATTATCATTATACATTTTAATACTTTGCAGTGATGGAGATAATGCTATGGCGCAGTTATGGGGTGGCAGATTTACAGGAAACATCAGTGATCTCGCATGGAATTTTAATGCATCTATTTCTTTTGATCAGAGATTCCTTGAAAAGGACGTGGAGGGCAGTACAGTCCACGCTAAAATGCTTGCAAAGCAGGGGATAATATCACAGGAAGAGTGCAGGAGCATCACAGATGGTCTCGCCGGGATCCTCCGAGACGTCCGGGAAGGAAGCCTTGAGATAACGGATAAATATGAGGATATTCACAGCTTTCTCGAGGCGAATCTTATCGAAAGGATAGGAGATGCCGGCAAGAAGGTCCACACCGGAAGAAGCCGCAACGACCAGGTGGCTCTGGATATGAGACTTTATGCAAGAGACGAGGTGAAGGAAGTCTCCGGTCTTTTGAAGAGGATGCTGCAGACTCTTTTGCAGATCATGAAGGATAATACCGAGACTTATATGCCAGGCTTTACTCATCTTCAGAAGGCACAGCCTGTGACGCTCTCTCACCATGTCGGAGCATACTTTGAGATGTTCAAAAGGGATGCGCTGAGGATGAAGGACATCTACGAGAGGATGAACTACTGTCCGCTTGGCGCCGGCGCGCTTGCCGGTACGACATATCCTCTTGACAGAGAATTTGTGGCAAAAGAGCTCTCCTTCTACGGACCGACACTCAACAGCATGGACTCGGTATCAGACAGGGATTACCTGCTTGAGTTTATGTCTGCTCTTTCAATAATAATGATGCATCTGTCGAGGTTCAGTGAGGAGATCATCATCTGGAATTCCAATGAATATGGATTTGTTACAATAGATGATGCGTACTCAACAGGCAGCAGCATCATGCCACAGAAGAAGAACCCTGACATAGCTGAGCTTGTCAGAGGTAAGACGGGGAGGGTCTACGGAGATCTCATGTCTCTTTTAACAACGATGAAGGGAATCCCGCTTGCATACAACAAGGATATGCAGGAGGATAAGGAGGCAGCATTTGATGCAATGGATACGGCTAAGAACTGCCTGACACTCTTTACAGATATGCTGGCAACCTTAAAGTTCAACAGATCTGCAATGGAAAAGAGTGCTGTAAGAGGCTTTACCAATGCAACGGATGCCGCTGATTACCTGGTAAACAAGGGAATGCCTTTCAGGGATGCACATTCCGTCATAGGAAGACTGGTACTGCATTGCATAGACAGATCCTGCGCGATAGACGATCTTGATATATCTGAGCTCAAGGAGTTTTCCGAGCTTTTTGAAGATGATATATATGATGCCATAAGTCTTAAGACATGTGTGGAGAAGCGCCTTACTATCGGCGCGCCAAGTCCGGAGATGATGAAGCAGGCGATTGAGAGCGGCCAGGCTTTTATTCGTGATTTTTATCTGTAACCGATAAGAGTTGTACATGCGGTTACAATTATCTTTTATATTTTAAGGAGGCGGTAGTAATGAGTGATAAGTTAAAAGTAGCAGTTCTTGGCGGAACAGGTATGGTTGGTCAGAGGTTTATATCAATACTGAACAACCATCCGTGGTTTGAGGTGACAACGGTTGCCGCAAGTCCAAGATCAGCCGGAAGAACCTACGAGGAGGCCGTTCAGGGCAGATGGAAGATGGATGATCCTATTCCCGACAGTGTAAGGAATCTTGTTATCAAGGACGTGACAGACGTTAAGACTGTTTCTGAGGATGTCGATTTTGTTCTCTCTGCAGTGAACATGTCCAAGGATGAGATCAAGCATATAGAGGAGGAATACGCCAAGGCTGAGACCCCGGTGGTTTCAAACAACAGCGCTCACAGATGGACTCCGGATGTACCTATGATCATCCCTGAGATCAATCCGGAGCATATGGACGTTATTGAGTTCCAGAAAAAGAGACTTGGAACAACAAAGGGCTTCATTGCAGTAAAGCCAAACTGTTCAATTCAGAGCTATACCCCCGCACTTACAGCGTGGAAGGAATATGAACCTTACGAGGTAGTTGCCACAACATATCAGGCAATCTCAGGTGCAGGCAAGAACTTTGACGAGTGGCCGGAAATGGTAGGCAATGTTATTCCGTTTATCTCAGGAGAGGAAGAGAAGTCCGAGAAAGAACCGCTTCGCATATGGGGCAGTATAGTAAACGGTGAGATCGTTCCTGCAACAGACGTTAAGATCACATGTCAGTGCATTAGGATTCCTGTTCTGTACGGACACACCGCAGCAGCATTTGTAAAGTTTAAAAAGAACCCTACCAAGGAAGAACTCATCGAGAAACTTGAGAAATTCTCCGGACTTCCTCAGAAGCTTCAGCTTCCGAGTGCTCCTAGCCAGTTCATCAGATACATGCAGGAGGACAACAGACCTCAGATCACACTGGATGTGAATTATGAGAACGGAATGGGCGTCAGCATCGGAAGACTCAGAGAGGATACAATCTATGACTGGAAGTTTGTAGGTCTTTCTCACAACACACTGAGGGGAGCAGCAGGCGGAGCTGTTGAGTGCGCTGAACTTCTCAAGGCAAGCGGTTATATTAACCAGAAATAATAAATATATGGAAGAGATCAGAAAAACCGACCTGGCATATTTAAACAGATACTATGAAAGTGATAGCTCACACATTCTTGTTGTATACGGCAACAGGAATGTGGAGCAGACGTCCCTGCTTCGCTCTCTTATGGAGAACAGAAGGCATTCTTTTTATACGGCTCGCAAAGTTTCAGAAGCTGAACAGCTTAAGATCTGGAAAAACGAGCTTATGGTCAATACGGGCGTGAGTGTTAAAACTCTTACCTTCAGGAATATCTTTGAAGCAGCGATTGGCAAGGGCTCAAACGTTCCATTTGTGTTCGTGATCAGGAATTTTGAGTACATCGTCAAGTCGTCGGATGAGTTTGTCAAACAGCTTACAGAGTTTGTAAAGGATGCCGGCAAATTCAGGAAAATACTTGTGATACTTTCAAGCAATGACGTGTCATGGGTTGAGAATAACATGGTCGCTGCATTCGGGTTATATTCCTCATTCCTGGCCGGTTTCAGGAAGATCAAACCGCTCCCGTTTTCAGAGATGCGGCGACACTTTTCGAAAATGCCTTACAAGGATGCTGTTCTGACATATTCCGTACTTGGAGGTCAGACCCTTCTATGGAAGTATTTTGACGAATCGCTCTCCTTTAAAGAGAATGTCTGCAAGAATCTTCTTGATTCCAGTTCGTACCTGTACGGAGAGGCTCAGGGACTTACAGAATACAACTTAAGGGAAACGGCAGTCTATCACACCATCCTCTCTGAGATGGCACAGGGAATCAACAAATTAAATGATCTTTATCATGCAACAGGCTTTTCAAGAGCCAAGATTTCAGTGTATCTCAAGACACTCATTCATCATGACTTTGCCTATAAGGCATACTCTTTTGGCAATACCGGAAGAGAAAATGTGGTGAAGGGTGTATACAAGATTGCTGACCCGATGCTGGCATTTTTCTTCAGATTCATCTTTCCGAATGAGAGCCATCTGTTACAGATGCCTGCAGACAAGTTTTATGATATATTTATATCTGCGGGTATTCAGGAATACGCGAGTGAGTGCTTCAAATCCATCTGCCGCGAATATATCTACAAACTGGAGGAGAAGGGACTTCTCGGGTTTGAGATCGAGGAAGATGGCGAATGGATAGGCAAGGTTGGCAACATCGACCTTATTGTTCAGAGCGATACGGGAGATACTGCGATATGTCTTTGCTCCTGGCAGAAAATGGCCACTCATGAGGATCTTATTCAGCTTGAATACAGCGCTAAGAAAGCAAGAATTGAAGGAGATGTATTCTATCTCTTCTCGACGGGCGGGTTTGATGAATGGCTCATTGATGCTTCACTTAAGGCTGATTCGCCGCTGCGTCTTATAGGGATAGACGAACTGACAAATGGCTAAAAAGCTGATAATAACTGAGAAACCTTCTGTTGCAAGGGATTTTGCCAGAGTACTTGGCGTATCGGGCAACAAAAACGGATATATAGAGAACGGGGAGTACGTCATTTCCTGGTGTGTAGGCCACCTGGTTGAGATGGTATATCCGGAAGAATATGATGAGAAATACCGGAAATGGAAGCTTGAAGACCTTCCGTTTCTGCCTGCAAAATATAAATACGGCGTCATTAAAAGGAGTGCTGAACAGTACCGGATCGTCCATGAACTTCTTCACAGGGATGACATAGACACTGTCTACTGGGCAGGAGACTCGGGAAAAGAAGGACAGACCATCGAGGAGAACATCAGGAATTTTGGTGGTGTAAGGGATGGTATGACAGAGCTGAGGGTCTGGATCGATTCCATGACTGACGACGAGGTAAGAAGAGGCATAGCAGAGGCAAAGCCGATGTCTGACTACGCGCTTCTTGGAGAGTCGGGGATCATGAGAGCCATCGAGGACTACAGCCTGGGAATCAATTTCTCGAGAGCGCTTTCTGTCAAATACGGCAGGCTCATAAATGACGCCGCGGCAACTAAACAGTATACGGCTATAGCGATTGGCCGTGTTATGACCTGCGTTCTGGGAATGGTTGTAAGGCGAGAGAGAGAAATAAGGAATTTCGTCAAGACACCGTTTTTCAGAGTCGTAGGTTCTTTTTCTGATGCGAACATTCAGGCGGAGTGGAAGGCAGTCAAGGGCTCTTCTTACTTTGAATCACCGCGCCTTTACAAAGAAAATGGCTTTAAAGAGAAAGAGGACGCTGAGAAACTCATAGAAAGTCTTGATGGCAAAAAGGCTGTCATAGAGAACATCGAGAGCGGAACTTCCAAAAAGAGAGCGCCTCTTTTGTACAACCTCACCGAGCTGCAGGCCGACTGCACCAAGAGGTTTAAGATAAGCCCTTCCCAGACTCTGGACATCGCCCAGGAACTCTATGAGAAAAAGCTGACGACATACCCCAGAACGGACGCAAGGGTACTTACTACAGCTGTGGCAAAAGAGATATCAAAGAATATCAGGGGACTGTCGTCAGTTGAAGAAGTTTCCGGGTTTGCCGATAATGTCCTCAAAAACGGAATGTATAAGGGAGTGGAGAAATCTGTTTATACAGATGACTCCAAAGTTACCGATCACTATGCCATCATTTCTACCGGCAACACCCAGGCGCTCAATTCCCTGACAGCACTTGCCAAAAATGTATATCTTCTTATATGCAGGAGATTCATGGCAATTTTCTACCCGCCGGCAGAGTACAGGACTGCAAAATTGCAGGTGGCTGTCCAAAATGAGAGATTTTTTGCAACAGCGAAGGTGCTTACATCTCCGGGATATCTGGAGGTCATCGGCAGAACTGACAAGGCGTCTGAGAGCAAAGGTGACGGCAATCCTGACACAGAAGAAGATGTAGGAATATCCAAGGAAGATTTCATCAGGTTTGTTAGCTCTGCCAGGAAGGGGAATGAGATATCCGTCTCGGGCTACTCGATCAAAGAGGGAGCGACATCACCTCCCAAGAGATATACCTCAGGTGATCTTGCAATCGCAATGGAGAACGCAGGCAATCTCATAGAAGACGAGGAACTTCGCGAGCAGATCAAGAAAAAGGGCATAGGAACCGCTGCGACCAGGGCGGGGATCATCCAGAAGCTCATCGATATAAAGTATCTTAACCAGAGCAAGAATCAGATAATCACGCCGGAAAATCTGGGAGAAATGATATATGAGGTGGTTAATCTCTCAGTACCTACACTCCTTAATCCGGAGATCACCGCGAGCTGGGAAAAGGGACTTGAAGGAATCTACAACGGCTCAGTCGATGCGGGGCAGTACAGAGAAAAGCTCGAGGACTACATAAGGCGTGAGACCGGGAAGATGATCGGCAGTGACCTGACTTCAGCGATACTAGGCAACATCAGGGAGTTTGCGGATGCCAAGGCCAAGGGGCCCGCTGCAAGGAAACCCATAGGCGCAAAGTGCCCCGTGTGCGGCGGAGAGATGACTACGACTTCTTTCGGGTACGGCTGCAGCAATTATTTTGACGAGGAAAAAAAGTGCTCCTTCAGCATAGGCAAGATTGCAGGAAAGGATCTTACCACAGAGCAGGTTCTTGATATCCTAAGCGGCAAGGAGACGGAAGTAATAAAGGGCTTTAAGTCCAAATCCAAAAAAGAGTTCAGCGCTAGGCTTTCACTCAAAAGGAATGAGGAGGGGAAACCTGAAATAGCATTTGGATTTGACGGGATCGAGCCGGACTACCTCGAGGGCGTTGTCTGCCCCGACTGCGGAGGACGCATCATCAAAAAAGCAAAGGGCTTCGGATGTGAGAATTTCAGGGCGGAGGATGAGAACTCCTGCAGGTTTTTTGTCGGCAAGATCTGCCAGAAGCAGTTGCCCGAGTCAAGTGTCCTGCAGCTTCTGAAGGAAGGCCATACCGGAACCATCAGGGGATTTAAGGGCAAGAACGGCAAGAAGTTCGATGCCTGCCTTGTTCTTAAGAAGAGTGAGAGCGGATCCTCCGAGATAGTCTTTGACTTTGAAAACGTTGAAGCCCAGGTTGTAAACGGAGCGGTATGCCCCATCTGCGGCGGTGAGATAGTCAAGACATCCTTCGGCTACGGGTGCAGCAATTACAACAGGGACGATCCGGAAAAGAGTTGTAAATTCAACCTTGGCACTATCGCAGGCAAGAAGCTGACCGATTCCAATGTAAAAGAACTGCTGCAAAATGGGATAACACCGGTGATAAACGGCTTTAAGTCAAAGAGCGGCAAGACCTTTGAAGCCAGACTTGCGCTTAACAGGGATGAGGCCGGAAGGGTAAGCGGGATAAAATTTGTCTTCGAGAATGAAGACGAAGTTCTCGAGAAACTTAAGTGCCCTGTGTGCGGAGGCAGGATAATAAAGGGTCACTTTGGCTACCGCTGTGAAGCTAACACGAGAAAGGAGGATGGCTGCAGCTTTTTTGTGGGAAAAGTGGCAGGAGTGTTCCTGACAGTGGAAGACTTTACAAAGCTGATAAATGAAAAAGAGACAGACAAAATATCGGGCTTTACCAGCAAAAAGGGGACTACATTTGATGCCAGGCTGGCCTTTGACGACAAGTTTAATGTGGTTTTTAAGTTTGACTGACTAAATTTTTTTAAGACCCTTAAAAAAGTGTTAAAAATATATCATTTCCATTGAAATGTGAGGAAAATTATGCAAAAATATATTTTGGCACGGGCTTTAAACCCGACATTTATGTGAGTGATGTGATAATAATTACTTACCAATACGAAAGGAGATTTTCACATGATTTACTCAACAGAGGTAAAAAATATGTGTCCCGTAACACAAGGGGTACATCATGGCGCTGCTCCCATTCCTGAAGAGGCAAAGTGGGTTCAGTCCAAGGAGATCAAGGACATTTCCGGTTATACACACGGTGTGGGCTGGTGTGCTCCTCAGCAGGGTGCCTGCAAGCTTTCCCTCAATGTTAAGGAAGGTATCATCCAGGAAGCTCTGGTTGAGACATTGGGATGCTCAGGAATGACTCATTCTGCAGCTATGGCAGCAGAGATCCTTCCCGGACTTACAATTCTCGAGGCACTCAACACTGACCTTGTGTGCGATGCTATCAACACAGCCATGAGAGAGCTCTTCCTTCAGATTGTCTATGGAAGAACACAGTCTGCTTTCTCAGAGGACGGACTTCAGATCGGTGCAGGTCTTGAGGACCTTGGTAAGGGAACACGTACCATGATCGGTACAACTTACGGAACACTTGAGAAGGGACCTCGCTATCTTGAGCTCACTGATGGTTATATCACAGATCTTGCTCTTGATGAGAATGATGAGATCATTGGTTATAAGTATGTAAACTTTGGCAAGATGATGGATTTCATCAAGGCAGGCGACGACGCTAACACAGCACTTGACAAGGCAAGAGGACAGTATGGACGTGTTGCTGACGCAGCAAGGTTCATCGATCCCAGACATGAATAATAGGTAAGGAGGAAAATAAAATGGCTTTATTTGAATCATATGAAAGAAGAGAGCCCCAGATCCTGGCTTGCCTTAAGGAGTATGGGATTTCTTCTATCGAAGAATGTAAAGAAATCACAATGAACGCTGGCATCGATGTATACAGCCTTATCGAGGGCATTCAGCCTATCTGCTTTGAGAATGCTAAGTGGGCTTACACCGTAGGCGCTGCAATCGCTATCAAGAAGAACTGCCGCAAGGCTGCTGACGCTGCAGCTGCAATCGGTATCGGACTTCAGGCTTTCTGTATTCCCGGATCAGTTGCTGATCGCCGTAAGGTAGGTCTTGGCCATGGCAACCTTGGCAAGATGCTCCTTGAAGAGGACACAGAGTGCTTCGCATTCCTTGCAGGACACGAGTCATTCGCTGCTGCTGAGGGCGCTATCGGTATTGCTGAGAAGGCCAACAAGGTTCGTACAAAGCCTCTTCGCGTTATCCTTAACGGACTTGGCAAGGACGCTGCACAGATCATTTCCCGTATCAACGG
>CAMNEA010000047.1 GCA_946536145.1 uncultured Butyrivibrio sp. | reverse complement strand
AGAAGAGCAGGAAAGAAAGAGGATAGAGCAAGAAGAAAAAGAAAAGAAGAAAAAGGAATTAGAATTATTAGAAGAGCAGGAAAGAAAGAGGATAGAGCAAGAAGAAAAAGAAAAGAAGAAAAAGAAATTAGAATTATTAGAACAGCAGAGGAAGAAAGAGGCAGAGCTGAGAAAGAAACTGGAAGAAGAGGAGAGAATAAAGAGGGAGGAAGCCCAAAAGAAAGTTAAGAAAAAGGTCAGGGATGAGACCAATAATGAGGGCACCAAACTCACAGTTATAAGTCTTCCTGACGGCAGTGAAGAGTGGCATTATACCAGGAAAAAACAGAAAGAAAAAATCTTGATAAAGAAGGAGCCCAAAGATGTAAAGGAAGCTATCGCGCTTCGTAAGGCGGTTCTTAACATAAGTGAAGTAGAGAAAATGGATGAGTTTACATACCCCATTTTTGAACACTATGATACCTATATCAAGAACTGGGCTAAAAATAATGATGTAAGTACGCTGGTAGATCCCAAAATACTTGAGAAAAAGGATCTGACAGGACTTGATCTGGAGGCAATCGGACTGCTTAGAAATGAAATCCTCGGTCTGGGATTCATTGAAACTGACTTAAACGGCAAGCTGCTTGAGGTATACAATTATTACTCTGATGCCATAAAAAATCTCATTAAGACAGACCGGACACTGGATGTTGAGATCGTGCAGCATGACAAAAGGAAGACGGTAAACTATAAGCTTAGCCTTAACACCAATCTCGACAAGGAATACGAGATGCAGCATCCGTCATCAAATGATTGCTGGTCATGCGCAGGAGTTGGCATTTTTAATCACTTTATCAGAAATGAAAAAGGGTATTTGAACCATAAGCAGACCCAGGCTGACTTCAGAAATATAAAGATGGATTATGTTCCTCAGGAAGAGTCAAATCTTGACAATGAGACCTATTTAAAGAGACTGACAGATATTGAGGACTTTACAACCAATAACCACAGCACTGACAGACGGCATACTCCTATGGGAGACCCTTACGTTACAGCTGATTTCTACCTTGATAGATTAAGGAAGATTCCGGGATATGAAAACAGTGCAGTTCGCAAGTCTGTGTTCAATTTTATTGCAGCAGATTCCTATGTCAAAGGCGTGGGCGGCCAGGGAAGCGCTGTTAAGAAAGACACCAATGCGGTACATAATCTTACTGAGTATTTCAAGAAAACAGTTGCTGACGCACTTGCAAAGGACAGCGCAATTGCCATGCTCCTCGGAAAGCACTATGTGACCATAACCGGAATCGATGGTGACATGCTAAAGATCAGGGATTCCAATAACAGCACAAGGACAACCATGAAGCTCTCTGATGTGACTGAAGTAGATGCGTATTCACGTCCGGTTGAACTTGTGTGGCTTGAGAAGATACAGGATCCGGCTGCCACTGCCGGCACTTTCTCAACGCTTGATTATGACAAGGAAACAGGGACTTTTGCATCCAATGGCAGGATGAGAGAAGTTGGAAGCTACGAGGAAGAGATTGCACACAAGCAGGGCGTTGGTGCATGGAGAACAGTGGATGACAAAGATTCTGATATATCAGTTTTTGTTTCTGAAGCCATCTATGTCCCAAAGACCTTTATGGGGACCAAAAAAAACATAACTGATGATGAAAAAAAGAAGGAACTGGAAAGACAAAAGGAGATAGAAAGACAAAAGGAAAAACGTGATGAAGAAGCGCGTAAGAATAAGAAGGAGCTTTCCGAGAAGAGGATACAGGAAGCTTTTGAACAGACGCGCAAAGAGCTGGAACAAAGCGGACAGAAGGTGATGAAACCTCACAGCGAGGGGCATGATAAGAGTACATCGGTAATATCTGCTTTAGATGATAAGTTTGACGCAAAAATGATAGGTTCGGCTGTAAAGGGCAGAAAGAACCCGATCTTTGGTTATAAAGATAACCTTCTTAAAACAACATATATCAAGCAGAAAGAGACTAACCTGGATTGCTACCTGTTGTCTACTCTTGCGGGTATTGTAAATACACACCCCGAGTATATGAAGGATATTATCTCAGACTCCGGAGATACATCTGATACCGCGGTAGTAAAACTGTATGATGCTAACGGAATAAGACAGAGCATAATCGTGCAAAAGACCAGAATGGAAAATGATTCGCGTGATATGTGGGTACAGCTCATTGAAAAGGCAGCGACTGTTATTATCGGAAAGAATGAAGGCTCTGCAGGATTCAGGTACAGAATTGAGCTTAACCACAAATGGGATAAAGAGTCTTCGCAGATCAAGAATCACAGCCTTTCTTACACTGATCTTCAGAGCGGCAGCGAGGAGCTGGCATGCCAGCTCCTGTTCGGAAGAAAGGGAATATCACTTATAACCAGAGATGATGATGTTTATGACGATAAGTACGATGCCAAGATCGAGAATGACAGTCATAAGCGCGGAGATGAGGCCATTGGTAAGGCACTTGCATATGCGGCTGCCGGTAAGATTGTAACCGCTTCGACCTGTACCAACAGTTCGTCTTTTGAGAAATACAACAAAATTAACGATGCTGTAAAATTTCCTATGGATCTTCATGAAAAGCATGTTCACCTTATACTTGGAGAGGGCAAAACTGTAAACGGTGAGAGAAGCCTTAAGATATGGGAGCCTATAGACGGAAGAGAATTGGACATTCCTTTCAGCGTTTTCAAGACCTGCTTCACAGACGTATATATCTCGGGAGTGGAAGGTGAACTCATCAAGAAAAATACAGATGACGACCCTCAGTAATGATTTCTCAGAAGATATTCAATTGCTGATATAATGTGGATAAAAACCGCGGCAATAGATAGGTCTTTTAAAATGTTCAATTTGGCTATATAATATAAGTTGGTTTTGTGTATAATTGTGGTGAATTAAGTTTTATACAATATAAAAACAGAAGGAGTAGTTTATATGAGTTTAATACCTTATGTCATTGAACAGACCAGCCGTGGTGAGAGATCCTATGATATTTACTCAAGGCTGTTAAAAGAGAGAATTGTATTCCTTGGCGAAGAAGTTAATTCTACTTCCGCAAGTATTGTGGTTGCGCAGCTTCTTTTCCTTGAAGCTGAGGATCCCAACAAGGACATTCACATGTACATCAACAGCCCCGGAGGAGAGATCACATCAGGCATGGCGATTTACGATACCATGCATTACATCAAGTGTGATGTGAGCACTATCTGCATAGGTATGGCTGCCAGCATGGGAGCATTCCTTTTGGCAGGGGGTGCCAAGGGCAAGAGGATGGCACTTCCGAATGCTGAGATCATGATCCATCAGCCACTTGGAGGAACCCAGGGACAGGCAACTGAGATCGAGATTGCAGCCAAGCATATCATCAGGACCAAAGAGAAGATGAACAGAATGCTTGCTGAGAACACCGGTAAGCCCTATGAGCAGGTTGCTGCAGACACAGAACGTGACAACTGGATGACAGCGCAGGAAGCCCTTGACTATGGCCTCATTGATTCTATCGTTGAGAACCGTCCAAGAGAAAAAGAAGATAAGAAGTAAGGAGATAAGATGGCAAAAAACGGAGAGATCAGGTGTTCTTTTTGCAATAAGACACAGGATCAGGTAAAAAAGCTGATAGCGGGGCCTGCAGGAGTCTATATCTGTGATGAGTGTGTGGATATCTGCGCAGACATCATTGAGGAAGAGTTTGAGGATGAGCCCGTAGCGGCACAGGATCAGCAGATCAATCTGCTAAAGCCTGTAGAGATACGCAACTTCCTCGATGAGTATGTAATTGGTCAGGACGAAGCCAAGAAGGTTCTGGCAGTGTCTGTTTACAACCACTACAAGAGAGTTCTTGCTCCCAAGAATGACGATAAGAATGATGTTGAACTTCAAAAGAGCAACATCATAATGATAGGACCTACAGGTTCGGGTAAGACATATCTTGCGCAGACGCTTGCCAAGATAATCAATGTTCCCTTCGCCATTGCTGACGCAACTACTCTTACTGAGGCCGGCTATGTGGGCGAGGATGTTGAGAACATTCTTTTGAAGCTCATTCAGAATGCAGATTATGACATTGACAGGGCGCAGTACGGCATTGTCTATATTGATGAGATCGACAAGATAACCAAGAAGAGTGAGAATGTATCCATCACCAGAGATGTATCGGGTGAGGGCGTTCAGCAGGCACTTCTTAAGATAGTTGAGGGAACAGTGGCAAGCGTTCCGCCCCAGGGAGGAAGAAAGCACCCTCATCAGGAACTCATACAGATAGATACCAGCAATATTTTATTTATCTGCGGTGGAGCTTTTGACGGTCTTGATAAGATTGTCGAGGCTAGACTTGACCGCAATTCGATCGGATTTAATGCTGAGATCGCGGACAAGTCAGAAAGAGAGATCGGCGAAGTGCTCAAGGAGGTTACTCCTCAGGATCTGGTCAAGTTCGGACTTATTCCTGAGTTTGTAGGACGTGTACCTATTACCGTAACTTTGGAAGGACTCTCCAGAGAGGCACTTGTGAGGATACTCACTGAGCCCAAGAATGCACTTGTCAAGCAGTATCAGAAACTGTTTGATTTTGACAATGTTAAGTTGACCTTTGAGAAGGAAGCAGTTGATAAGATCGCGGCACTTGCCTATGAAAGAGAGACGGGCGCAAGAGGTCTGCGCTCCATCATGGAGAAGGCTATGATGGATGTGATGTATCAGATTCCGTCAGACGATACCATCAGCGAGTGCGTTATCACTGACGCTTCGGTTGAGGGTGAAAGCCAGCCGCTCATAGTAAGGGGCAAGGAACCCAAGAAACTCAAACAGGCTAAATAAAACAAAAAGTAATGAGGCGTTTTTTTCGGAAAACGCCTCATTTTTTACGCCATTTGCTGTGAGCTTCTATTCTTTTGCAAGAAGTTCATCTATATATTCATATATTTCTTCCCTGCCTTCTTTTTTCAGGGCTGAGTAGGGGAAGATCCGAACTTCATCCGGAATTCCAAGAGTCTGTCTGAGCATGCTGATGTGCTTCTCGTGCTGGGACTTTTTGATCTTGTCGGATTTGGTGGCGATTATCACCGGCTGAAATCCCTGATGAACGATCCACTTGTACATCTGAATATCATTGGCCGACGGCTCATGCCTTATATCGATCAGCAAAAATACCTGAACGAGCTGTTTTGAGGTGTGGAGATAATTCTCAATCATCTTGCCCCACTGGGCTTTCACCTTCTCAGGTACCTTGGCATAGCCATAGCCGGGAAGGTCAACAAGATAGAATTCATCATTGATATTGTAATAGTTTATTGTCTGTGTCTTGCCGGGTTCCTGCGAAGTCCTCGCATAGTTTTTGCGGTTCATAAGACCGTTTATGAGTGAACTTTTGCCGACATTACTCTTTCCCGCAAAGGCAAACTCGGGGAGCCGGTTGTCGGGAAGTTTGCTCGTTATGCCGCATACTGTCTCCAGATTAACATTTTTTATGACCATAAATATTCTCCGTTTTTGAATCTCGTGTTGACACTACTATAATACCATATAGTTTCCTGTATTTCGAAGGCAGATTTAAAAAACAGTTTTTCGCTTGCAAAACGATTCCTTCACGTTGCGAAACAACAAGATACAAAAAAGTGATAAAATACTGATATGGTATGCTGTTTTTTGCGCTGTATTATTTATCGAGAAGGAAGGTATGTGATGGAAAAGCTAAAAAGTCTTAAGTGGAATTACATTATTGAGGCACTCATTACGGTGGTGATAGGCATAGCACTGATAGTACGCCCACAGGGAAGTCTTGAGATAATGGCAAAAGCGCTGGCGGTGCTCCTTACGCTTGCAGGTATCGTTATGATCATCAGCTATTTTGTATATAAACAGAGATCTGTGCTGATGTCCGGCGGACTTGCGCTTGGGATCGCGATCGCTGCCATAGGAGTGTGGATATTCCTGAATCCTTCGCCTTTTATCGACTTTGTGCCAAGGCTGTTTGGTGTATTTATAATAGCAAGCGGACTCACCAATCTCTCTCAGACGCTGTCTCTTATCAGATATAGATACGGTCTGTGGTGGTTGTCGCTGATATTTGGAATTCTGACGATCGGGTTTGGTGCAATACTTCTGGTGAATCCCAAATTTGTCGAGAACATGCTCGTTACGCTGATCGGAGTGTTCCTGGTATTTGACGGTGTTACTAATATCTGGACAGTCTCAAGGGTGAGCAAATTTGCCAGAGGAGTAGATCAGGCGATAAAAGACAGCGAGGCTATTGATGTGGACGCACAGATAGTGGACAGCAGGGACAATCCTGAGAGATGAGGTGAAACGGCATCAGCCAAAATAAATAAGAGGAAAGAATAGAAATGAGTTTGTTTTTTAATGCGGAAAAATACATAACAAGGGTTGAAAGCCCAAGAGTAAACAGGTCTCTAGGCAGGAAAGCACAGGTGATGGCATATCTGGAAAAATATTTTGATATGTACAATCATGAGTATATGGAGGATGTATGCTCTGCCTGCTATGAATATATTGAGGACACCCTGGATGACCAGGAGGATACCTCGAAGTCAGTAAACAGCCCTGAGGTCCAGGCTGTGACCACCATAATAAAAGGACTGCAGGATTTTGTGTCTAAGGGGAGACTCAACGATCAGAAGTATCTGAGGGTTCTTGCTGCAAATGATGCGTTCAAACTGTACTGTGCCATGGTATCCAAGACGCTGGAGCTTGAGTTAATTGATAAAAAGCAGGCAAAGAGAAGGATTACAAGGTTTTATAAAGCGTGTGGACTGGACTGATCTGTTACGAAAGAGGATAGCGATATGACCCAAAGGGAAAAGGGAGATCTGTACTGGAAAAAGCGAACCTATTATCTGGAGGCTGCCGATGCCAGAGGAGGCCTTAAGGAGGGGTATCTGAACCGTGATATGGCGGAGGAGGTATTGTCGGCCTATGAGGAGATGAAAAAGAATACTGTGCTGTTTGCTCCTAAAGGAAAGGAGTTCAGACCATGCCCGCCATCCGCCGCAGGAAGGCAGTCGTATGCGGATTCCGTTGCAAGGCTTATGTGTGTCAGAGACAGGCTTATCGGCATCACGGAGGGAAAAATATCTGACGGCGACTTGAATCCTGTTGTCCGTGAGATATTTGCGGATGCCACAGAGAAGACTCTTTCTCTGATGCGCCAGGTCATAGATGATTTTTTCCTTGCCTGTGGTCTTTATGAGAACGGACAGCCTGTGGAGGATAAAGAGGTTAAAAAGAACGCAAGGGTATCTTTTGAAAAAAGCAGCGCGCTGTTTGAGTCGAAGATTGAAAAAGCTGTAGCCAACTATGGAAGCACCATCATGAACAATCTGCGCAAGGAGGCAGGCATAGAGGCCAGGATAAAAACGCGGGAGTCTGAAGAACTCATTGACAGAGGGCAGATACAGCTATCGGAAGCAGCTGAGCTTACCGCTGCAAAGGAGGCGCTTGAGAAATATCTTTTTGATAAATACTTCAGATCAGATACAGATCCTATGCGGCGCAGGATCGCGACAGGAGCATTTTTCAGGTATCGTCACAGTATAGACAGGCTGATCTATGAAAAAGTAAAAGAGTACATTGATCTTACATCAATTACGTATGAGCCAAATACCGGGATGAGAAATCTGAAAGGATTTACTGTGCCGCAGGAAGTTCCGTATGAGGAAGGAGAGCCCAAAAGTCCTGAGGAAATAATTGAACTTGGGGATCTGCTACTTGAACAAAAGAGGAGTCTGCCGGGCCTCATTGATGCGCAGAATATTTCATCTATAGCCCTTTATTCCGGAGAACTGGGACTTTTGTACGCAAGAGCAAGAGCACTTAACAGGGCTATTGACCGCTTCACTCTAAGTAAGGAGAGCAATGGCATTGGCCGTGATAAGTGGCTTGCGCTCTTTGAGCACTGGGTAATGGCTGAGACAATTTGCCGGGTGAGTGCACCTATAATGGAGTTTCTTAAGGATAATGAAAATGCTACTGTGGGAGAAGCGCAGGCGGAACTTTTGAAGATCAGAAATGATATAAGCTATATCTTTGCTGAACCCGAAAGCAGGATGGCACTGAGGAAGATGGTGCTGGAGAGGAGCGGATACGGTGCTTTATGACAGTCCTATAGAGGAAACTAATATAGATATATATGAAGGGGTTATTCCGGAAGAATATATCGATAAGATCAGAGATGAAAAGCTTTTTGCGGCAGCTGTTTATGACGGAGACGATTTTTTCGGTATATATCTTACAGATATTCAGGCGGGATGGCTTGAAATTGTGTGGGCGTACATAGACGATCCGGACAAAGAAACAGTTGAGAAAGCCGCTTTTTTCAGACACCTGATAGGTCAGGAAAAAAAGAAAAGAGGCGAGGATCTTAAAGGGGTTTTTATCGAGTTTTATGAGGACGAAGTCTGGAAGGAGCTGTCGGATGCAATGGATGTACTATCACTCGCAGGCTTTACTCTCAGGCTTGGGGAAGACAACTGCTATGAATTTGCCCTCTCTGATGTCAAAAGCAGAAAGACTCTTCAGAAGGCCGCAGAAAAAATAAAGTGTATGCCGCTCTCAGAAGCGCAGGAAAAAATATGGATCACGGAAAAAATGGAAGAGATCATGCTAAGTGATGACCGTCCGGTGCCGGTTCCTGCATTCATTTACTGGGAGGACTACCTTCAGGAGCTTAGTTTTTTAGCGCTTTTGGGAGGAGAACCGTGCGGCGCCGTTCTTGTAACACAGGAGAAGGATTATCTTGTTGTTGAGCTTGCATATACTGCTAACCCGGTGGTGCTTCCTGCTCTTTTGTGGAATGCACTTGAAAAGGCTGAAGAAAAATATGGCAGCGAAAAAAGAGTGCTTGTACCTGTGGTTGTGAATAAGACTGCAGATATTGTGGAGCATATGGTTCCGGATGCGAAACGGGGAAAACTGATAAATGGTTTCATGTGGTTCTAATATACAGGAGGGTATGGCAGGATGGGCAAAAAGTACGAATCGTTATCAGAAGATCAGAAAGAGATATTCAGGCTCCTGTATCCATCTGTTCACTGATGAGGAGAGTGTGGCAGATATGATCAGGACTCTTACGGGCGGATCAGCCAAACCTTCATCCCGGATGATCTGTGGAATGCTGTAGTGTATTTTATTGTTGACAGTGTAAAAAAGTGTGTTATACTTGTGATAGAACAAAAGACACAATGACGAATTCTCAGATCATTATGTGGGAAGGAGGCCTATATGAATATACAGAAATTTACGCAGAAATCAATAGAAGCAGTCCAGAATTGTGAGAAGATTGCAGTTGAATATGGCAATCAGGAGATTGAGCAGGAGCACCTCTTATATGCTCTCATGACAATTGAAGACAGTCTTATTGCCAAACTTGTAGAGCGCATGGGGGTTGATGTCCGCTCATTTGTAAGCAGGATAGAAGAGGGAATAGCCAAGCGCACCAAGGTTTCCGGCGGGCAGCCCTATATCGGCGCTGACCTCAACAAGGCTCTTTTGTCTGCAGAGGATGAGGCAAAGGCTCTTGGAGATTCTTATGTTTCGGTGGAGCACCTGTTCATGGCTGTCATCAGGAAGCCAAACAGGGAGGTCAAGGATATCCTGTCTTCGTTTGGAATTGACAGGAACAGATTCCTTCAGGTGCTCTCGGAAGTAAGGGGCAACAGAAATGTTACTACCGATAACCCTGAGGCCACCTATGATACCCTCAATAAATATGGCACGGAGCTGGTTGAGAAGGCGAGGAAACAGAAACTCGACCCCGTTATAGGAAGGGATACCGAGATCAGGAATGTGATAAGGATCCTGTCAAGGAAGACCAAGAACAATCCTGTTCTCATCGGTGAACCCGGAGTCGGCAAGACCGCTGTAGTTGAGGCGCTTGCCCAGAGGATAGCTAGCGGTGATGTCCCGACAGCGCTCAAGGATAAGAAGATCTTTTCCCTTGATATGGGCGCTCTCGTCGCAGGAGCCAAGTACAGGGGTGAGTTTGAGGAGAGACTGAAAGCGGTCCTTGAAGATGTCAAGGGGTCTGATGGTGAGATCATCCTCTTTATCGATGAGCTTCATCTCATAGTAGGCGCCGGTAAGACCGACGGCGCCATGGATGCAGGCAACATGCTCAAGCCCATGCTGGCAAGGGGAGAGCTGCACTGTATAGGCGCTACGACACTCAATGAGTACAGACAGTACATCGAGAAGGATGCGGCACTCGAGAGACGTTTCCAGCCCGTTATGGTGGAGGAACCTACAGTTGAGGACACCATCAGTATCCTCAGAGGACTCAAGGAGAGGTATGAGGTGTTCCATGGTGTCAAGATCATGGACTCGGCCCTTGTAAGTGCGGCGGTACTCTCTAACAGATATATATCCGACAGATTCCTTCCGGACAAGGCAATAGACCTTGTAGATGAGGCGTGTGCACTCATCAAGACCGAGATGGATTCAATGCCGGCAGAGCTCGATGAGCTCAACCGCAAGATCATGCAGATGCAGATCGAGGAGGCAGCTCTTAAGAAGGAAGATGACTCCCTTAGCAGGGAGAGACTGTCAGAGCTTCAAAAGGAGCTTGCGGAACTCAAGGAACAGTTTGACACCAAGAAGGCTCAGTGGAGCAATGAGAAAGAGGCTGTGGACAAGCTTGCAGCCATGCGTGAACAGATAGATACCATCAACTCAGAGATTGCGATTGCCCAGAGGAACGGCGATTATGAGAAGGCCGGAGAGCTTCAGTACGGCAAGCTCCCTGCGCTCAAGAAGCAGCTCGAGGAGGCCGAGGAAGAGGTAAGGAGCAAAGAGGCTGAGACCACCCTTGTTCATGAGAGGGTTTCGGATGAAGAGATAGCGGGCATCATCAGCAGATGGACAGGTATTCCTGTCAACAAGCTGACTGAGAGTGAGAGAAACAAGACGCTCCATCTTGAAGATGAACTTCATATGAGAGTAATCGGACAGGACGATGCAGTGACCAAGGTCTCAGAGGCGATAATGAGATCGAAGGCGGGCATCAAGGATCCCCGCAAGCCCATCGGATCATTTCTTTTCCTTGGACCTACCGGCGTTGGTAAGACAGAACTTGCCAAGACTCTGGCTCAGTCATTGTTTGATGATGAGAACAACATGGTCAGGATAGATATGAGTGAGTACATGGAGAAGTTCAGTGTCTCCAGGCTCATCGGAGCTCCTCCCGGATATGTTGGCTATGAAGAGGGCGGTCAGCTGACAGAAGCTGTCAGGAGAAAACCCTACGCTGTTGTTCTCTTTGACGAGATAGAGAAGGCACACCCCGATGTGTTCAACGTACTTCTTCAGATCCTTGACGACGGGCGTGTGACGGACTCCCAGGGTAGGACTGTTGACTTTAAGAACACCATCCTTATCATGACCTCCAATATCGGAGCACAGTACCTGCTTGACGGTATAAGGAGTGATGGAACAATCAGCTCCGATGCTGAGAATGCGACGATGGAAGATCTCAGATCGCACTTCAGACCCGAGTTCCTTAACAGACTTGATGAGATCATAATGTTCAAGCCTCTCACCAAGGACAACATCGGCAACATCGTAGGTCTTATTGTAAATGATCTTAACAGGCGTCTTGCTGACAGGGAGATAAGCGTAAGGCTTACAGACAGGGCACTTCAGTATGTGATAGACAATGCCTATGATCCGATCTACGGCGCAAGACCGCTTAAGAGATTCGTCCAGAAATATGTTGAGACGCTTTCTGCAAGGCTGATACTTGAGGATAAGGTTAAGCCGAAGGATGTGATCGAATTTGATGTGAATGAAGGAGAGCTGGAGGCAAAAGCTGTAAGGCAGTAAGTTGTGGATTAGCGTTTTGAGTCAGGGCGAGTCAGTGGGGACGTTACAGTTTGAGTCAGTGGGGACGTTCAGTTTGAGTCATTGGGGACGTTACAGTTTGACTCATTTTGATTTTCAAAATGAGTCAAACTGTAACGTCCCCAATGACTCAAACTGAACGTCCCCACTGACTCAAACTGTAACGTCCCCACTGACTCACCTTTTTTTTTACTTTGACTCCTAAAATGCATTGAGTATAATTGTACTATAAGTGTTCTTGATGGAGATTATTGGATGGCCGATATGCTTAAAAATATATTTGAAAAAACAATGCATTTCGTGGTTCATAACGGATTCCTCTTTACCGTGGGCGTAATGGGTCTGACGCATTTGGTGCTGCTGGTCATCATGTTAGTGGCAGGAGTAACGCCGCTTGTACAGTTTAATATCCTGAGTGTTGTAGTCTATATCTTTTGCACTATCATGTGTAAATTCGGGCACGTCATGCCGTCTTATGTGAGCATCATCCTGGAGGTGACGGCGTACACTATAGTGTCTACACATTATATAGGTCTGCGCTGCGGTACATACTGTTTCCTCTTTTCAATTGTCCCGATAATCATTTATTTTGGAACTTATCTGTTTAAGGGCATGAAAAGATGGCATATTGTCATTATGCTCGCAGTCAATTTCGCAACCTTCGCAGTTCTTTATGCAGTGTACACCGAAAGGAGACCTGTATATGAACTTGATCCGGGAATGAGACTTTTGCTGGTTTTGTTCTCGTCTTTTATAATGGTCTTTTCCATAATCTTTTACAACGTCATATATATTTATTCAAGTGAGCGGGAAATGGGCAATCTTGAGGAGGAGAACAAACAGCTGTCTCTGGATGCGCATGAAGATTCTCTTACGCACCTTCTCAACAGGAGAGGATTCATGCCCCTGGTTGAGAGTATGATGAATGACAGAGAAAAGAACCGTTTCTGCATCGCCTTTTGTGACATCGACAATTTCAAGCGGATAAACGATTCATTTGGTCACGATGCAGGAGATGAGGTTTTAAGGCATATTACGAGGCTGTTCCTAAAAGAGATGCACGAATGTGCCATCTGCAGATGGGGTGGAGAAGAGATCGTCATCCTCATGAGGGACTATGACATGACCGCTGCGAAGGAGAAGATGGAGTATCTTCGTAAGATCATAGAAGCAAATCCGACAGTTTTTTTCAACAGACAGATTCCCACGACGATCACTATAGGACTTGAGGAGAACAGGGATATATACTCCGAGCCGGATGACATCATCAGGGTGGCTGACGGCAGGATGTACTACGGCAAACATCACGGCAAAAATATACTTGTTTGTGAGGATCCATGACAAAAAAGAAACTTGCTCTTGAGGTGATTGAGAGACTCAAAAAAGAATATCCGAAATCCCATTGTACGCTGGCCTACGATAAGGCATGGCAGCTGCTGGTGAGCGTGAGGCTCGCGGCACAGTGCACGGATGCGAGGGTTGACCAGATAACCCCTCTTTTGTATGAGAAGTATCCTACAGTGGAGGCACTGGCAAACGCCCCGGTGGAAGAGATTGAAAAAATAGTTCGTCCCTGCGGTCTTGGCAATTCCAAGGCGAGGGACATTTCTGCGTGCATGAAGATGCTGCACTTTGAATACGGTGACATGGTTCCGGACACAATGGAGGAGCTTTTGAAACTTCCGGGTGTTGGCAGAAAGAGCGCCAATCTTGTACTTGGTGATGTTTATGGCAAGCCTGCCATTGTCACTGATACTCACTGCATCAGACTATGTAATCTCATAGGCCTTGTGGATGATATAAAGGATCCTGCGAAGGTCGAGAAAGAGCTGTGGAAGATCGTGCCGCCTGATGAGGGGAACGACCTCTGCCACAGATTTGTTGACCATGGCAGGGCGGTATGCGTTGCGAGAAGACCTGACTGCGCATCATGCTGTCTTTCAGACATCTGCAGGACCGGGAAGAAGAATCTGAAGGAAAAATGAAAAAGAAAAACAAGACACTTGTAAACTGGCTTTTTTATATCATCATCGGGGGCGCCTTTATCATGGGGCTCGTGATGGTTATCATTAGTATGGTTATGTATATGCAATCTGTAAGGCGCATATACAAGAGGCAGATGCTGGAAAGCGCCGGAGCGGCAATAGAACTTGCGGGCTTTGATGATATCAGGCAGCTGTGCGAGGAGAAGCTAAAAGGCGGCGTGCCTGACGAAGAGCTCGTTATGGATGCTGAGGCTTCTCTCGAGCAGATATACGATGAGGCGGGACTTACAGATTTATCCCTGTACTGCTTTGACGAGACCACGATGCAGGGAGAGCTGATAGCTACTGCATATCCTGAGAGATCTTACGCGTCTTCTGTCATCAGCTTTGGGAAAATAGAGCTTGAGCGCCTGTTAAATGCTGAGGCAAGCAGGGATATTAAGAGGCATGGGAAAAAAGGCTTTGACAATACGGTATACAAGGATATAAGAAATGAAAACAATGAGATCATAGGCCTGCTTAGTGTGAGCATGGAGCTGGGGGAGACCCTCACTGCCAGGATCAGATTCCTGGTTTTCTATGTGCCTGTTTTTGTCCTTCTTATGTCAGTTTTTTCATTTATTACTCTCCGTCTGATAAAGAGGAAGATCATCATACCCATCAGCGAACTGACTGATGCTGCAAAGAGGTTTGGTAATAGCGATATATCTGCAGGAGACGCTCAGAGGATTCCTGTTTTTAACAGAGCGGCTGATTCTGATGAAGACGAGATCGGGACTCTCTGGAAGACGTGCTCAGAGATGGAGACGTCTCTTTATGAGTCAGTCAGAAAGCTTAAGGCTGCGACAGCTGAGAAGGAGAGGCAGGCTGCCGAGGTGGAAGTGGCATCCCAGATACAAAACGGCATGATGCCGTCTGCAGGGGCACCTTTCGGTCAGCACCCGGAGCTTGGCATTGCAGGGAGCCTTCAGCAGGCTAAGGGAGTCGGAGGTGACTTCTATGATTACTTTATGATCGATGATGATCATCTTGCCATTGTCATAGGGGATGTTTCGGGAAAGGGTATTCCCGCATCACTGTTTATGATGATGGCCATGACCCAGATAAGGATGCACTCATCATCCGGGCTTGGACCGGCTGCAATAATCACAGAAGCCAACAGGGCGATATGTGCCAATAATCCGGAAATGATGTTTGTCACGATCTGGATGGGAGTTGTAGAGATCTCAAAAGGGGTAATGCTGGAGTGCAATGCAGGACATGAGTACCCGGTGCTGAGAAATGCCGGGGAAGACTATGAGCTTGATGAGTCCGAGCACGATATTCCCTGCGGCCTAATGGATGATGCAGTGTACACTGAAAAAAGACGAATTTTGCAGAGCGGCGACAGGATATTTGTCTATTCCGACGGTCTGCCAGAGGCCAACAATGTCAGCGAAGAGCAGTTCGGTACTGATAGAATTCTAAAGACATTAAATGAAAAGAGCAGTGCTTCTGATGAAGAGCTTCTGCAGAATATGAAAGCCGCGGTCTTTGAGTTTATGTCAGGTGCTCCCCAGTTTGATGATCTTACGATGGTGTCGTTTAGTTACAATCGTTAAATAAATACTTAACAGGATTCTTTGACTTCGCTCAAAGAAAACATATTTCTTTTTACTGATAATAATCCCATGGGTTACGCAATTAAATTAGGGGGATTATATGAAAGACATTGAGTATCTTAAGCTCCTTAGCAAGGAGTTTCCCAATTCAAGAAAGGCTGCTGCAGAGATCATTAATCTGCGGGCAATCTGCGCTCTTCCAAAGGGAACGGAGTATTTCTTTTCCGATATCCACGGTGAATATGAGGCATTCTCGCATCTGCTTCGAAGTTCTTCAGGTATCATAAGGGCTAAGATCGAAGAGACCTTCGGGAACATGATGTCTGAGGCTGAACAGCTTCAGCTGGCAAATCTGATCTATTATCCGAGGGAAGTCATAAGCAACATAAGGCACGATGATGCTATCACCAGAAAAGAACTGGCTGAGCATCAGAAGATAACCATCAACAGACTTATCTCGATATGCCGCGTGGTCAGCTCCAAGTACACAAGGTCCAAGGTTCGCAAGAAGATGCCGGCAGACTATGCCTATGCGATAGATGAGCTTCTTCACCTTGACATGAACGATCCCAATAAAAAGCTGTACTACAGCGAGATCGTAAGCGGAATAATTGAGATTGATTTTGCGGACGAATTCATTATTGCGCTGTGTGAGCTTATCCAGAACCTGACGATAGATTCTCTCCATATCATTGGCGATATCTTTGACAGAGGTGCAAGACCGGATCTTGTCATGGAGGAACTCATGAACTTCCACGACGTGGATGTGCAGTGGGGGAACCACGATGTCGACTGGATGGGAGCGGCCTGCGGTAATACTGCCTGCATAGCGAATGTACTCAGGATCGGCACGAGCTACAACAGCTTCGATGCCCTTGAGGATGGGTACGGAATAAACCTTCGTCCCCTGTCAATGTTCGCGGCTGAAGTATATAGAAATGATCCCTGTGAGTGCTTCAAACCGCATCTTCTTGATGAGAACAAATATGATTCGGTCAATCCGGCGCTCGCAGCCAAGATGTGCAAGGCCATCAGCATTATCCAGCTAAAGCTTGAGGGGCAGCTTATTAAAAAGCACCCAGAGTATGGCCTTGAGAGCAGACTCCTTCTTGATAAGATTGACTACAAAAAGGGAGAAGTCAGGATAGACGGCAAGTCATACAAAATGGCTGATACCAATTTCCCGACCATTGATCCCGAAGATCCTTATAAATTATCTGAGGGTGAAGAGGCGCTGATGCGGACGCTGCGGCTTAGCTTTATACACTCGCAGGTCCTGATAAAGCATATCCAGTTCCTTTATTCGCACGGGTCCATCTACAAAATTGTAAACGGAAACCTTCTGTATCATGGATGCATCCCGATGGATGATGCCGGCAACTTCATACCAATGACTACCATAGATGGAAGCTTTAAGGGAAAAGAGCTGATGGATTACCTCAACACCAAGATCCACGATGCGTTTTTCCTCGATGTGAAGGACGACCCAGAAAAGAAGCAGGATGCTGTGGATCTTATGTGGTATCTGTGGTGCGGCCCAAATTCTCCGCTTTTTGGGAAGGACAAGATCACTACTTTTGAGCACCTGTTCCTCAGACATGAAAAGGCACTTTGCGTTGAGAACTTTAATCCCTATTACAAGTTCTCCGCGATGGAAGCTTATGCCGACAAGATCCTTAAGGAGTTCGGACTTGACCCCGACTGGTCACACATTATAAACGGCCACGTCCCGGTCAAGACCAAGAAGGGGGAGCATCCGGTAAAGGCAAACGGCAAGCTCTATATCATTGACGGAGGCATATCCAAGGCATATCATGAGCAGACGGGAATTGCCGGATATACACTTATCTACAATTCCAACCATCTTGCGATAGCTGCGCATAAGCCTTTTGTGAAGGGCAAGGAGAACACTCCTGCGATAGAGAATATTGAAAAGGCCAAAAAGCGCATACTGGTTCGGGACACTGATATAGGACGCAGCCTTCAGAGACAGATCGATGATCTTAAGGAGCTTCTCAAAGCATTTGAGAGCGGAGCAATCAGAGAGAAATTCTGATATGTGTTTATAAAAATATTATTTGACGGAAATCCCATATATCCATACAATGGAAGAGCAAAAATACGCGAAAGGGTACACGGTTTATGGATGCAAATGGATTAAATGCGGAGCAGCAGGCACTGCTTGCGAGCATAATGGGCAAGTCTTCCCAGGCCGGTGGCGGCGGGGGATTCTCCGTATCGTCTGTACCGCCTGTAAGTACTCCTGCAGCAGCTCCGGCTCCGGATGCAGGCAGCAGCAAGATGCTTAGCCAGGCTGAGATTGATGCGCTGATAGCTTCTATGGGTAAATGAATATCAGAAATAAAAAAAGAAAATAATTATTAAAAAAGATTGTAATAGCTTTCCGGCTGTTACAATCTTTTTTTGATTCGTATAAAAATATAACGAAATTGCCAGTGAAACAAAAAATCTGTTAAGGATGCAAAGGAAAGCATTAATGAAATATAAACAATATAAAACAACAATTAAAATGTCATTAAGAAACATTTCTTTTGCTGCTTATGATGTTTTTTGTGATTGGCTATTTCTTATAATTTAGTTACAGTAAACGATTAATGTGTTAGTACTTTTTCATACAAGGAGGTATGCTATGAGACGTTACAACAACATACCAGAGGCAATTCGTAAAGGTATATTCTGTTTTATGGCTGGTTCTATGGTATTTTTGGCCAATGAGACAGTTGCTGAAGCGAAAGAAGGCGACGACAACAGTTCATCTGAGGCAGAATCAGATAAATCAGAGGTAAATACCCCCAGCGAAGATGCAGCATCTGAGGCAGCTGATCTTATTGACCTTCCTGAAGAACCCACTACCACTGAGTCGGAGACACATGAGACTGAGACCGGAACCATAACCGAAACAGAAAATACATATGTCGAGCAGACCGATAATGCTGTTGCTGTAACAGAGGAAACGACCGTTGAGGTTGTTAATGACACTGAATCATTGACCAAAGATGAAGAAACGGCCACAACTACTACCGAAACTACAGAGACTACTAACGACGATGATACAGTAACGACCACAGAAATAACTACCACAACCGGGGAATACGTTGAAGATGTTTCTTCCACAGAGACTAATTCTGTCACTGATATTGCCACCTCCGATCAAAATCTTGCAGAGGAGGTCGTAGCGCAGGTAGAAGAGGCAGAAAAGCATAACACCGAGAACGAAGGAATCGAGCTTGTAGACGTAAGCGAGCATTCATTTATTGACAATGGACAGGAAGGCCAGGACCCGGTAGCTTTATCAAATGATCAGGCTGCCGAGCTTGCTAATGTCAGCGACGGTGCTGAGATAGTAGTTGAAACTACTAATGGTACATCGAACGTATCAATTGACGGTCAGGATGTTCAGCTTTCTGAAGACCTGACAAATATCATTGTTGATTCTGCAAAAGACAACGTTGTTGACCAGTCAACAACTTATTCCATTGGTGACACACAGGTAAGTGAAGAAGATTTAAGCTCACTGAGCCAGGATGTTAAAGATGGGAATACTGAATTCACAGTTAATACAGATAACAACGGTACAAGCGTTACATATAATGACGCTGAAGGCAAGCCTCATTACGTGGAGGATGAGAACCTCCAAAATATTATAAGCAATGCTGCTGAAACTGTTTCGGAAAAAACAGAGACACAGACGCTTGAGGTCTTAGATAAAGAATTCGAAGGCGATAACGATCCGGAACTGGCCAAGGAAAAAGAAGAACTCGAAAAGATCGGCTACACAGAATTTGAAACAGCGGATGGCACCGGAACATATAAAACCGGCGAAATATTGGAAGAGAATTTTAAAACACAGGAAGCTGCAGATGAAAGAAAGGCTGAACTCGACAATGACTCAGCTAACTATGCTAATGCTAGGGCTTATGAAAGCGAAAAAACATATGTAGCAGATACTCATGACGAAACATATGACTCACCGGAAGATGCTGCAAGTGCCGAAAGTGATCTTAAAGAGAAAGGCTATACAAATTTCCATGTAGAGAAGAACGTTGCTGCATCAGAAGCTGAGGCACAAAATGTAAAGGAATATCTGGAAAGCGAAGGATTTGAAAATGTTGTTATTAACAACAATGACGGAGTATACACAATATCTGCAACCGCGACTTATGAAAGCGAGGAAACTGCAAATCAGAAAAAGGCAGAGCTTGATGGAGCTGGCTATACGGTTAATATAAGCAGTACATTAGTGGATACACAGAGCTTTTCGCAGACATATGACAACGCACAGGAAGCGACAAATAAATATAACCAACTTAGTGAAGATGGATATACGAATCTCAAGCATGAAGTTATCGAGTCGGTGTCTGCACAGGAAAAAGCTGAAGCGGCAAAAACTGATCTGGAAGAAAACGGCTTTGGTAATGTAAAAATTACCAATAATATCGATGGAACATGCACAATAGAAGCCGAGGCTACCTTTACCGATGAAAATACAGCAGATCAAATGGTAGATGCACTTAAAGATAACTACACTGTCCAGAAAAATGAAGAGATTGTTAAAACAGGTGATTATTCTTCAGGAATCTTTGCAACCCGGGATTTAGCTGAAGCGGCAGCAGCGAATTTGGATCCTAATGTTTACAGAAACGTCGAAGTTGTAGGAGTAACTACTACAACAGAAGGAACGGGCATTACAGAATTTGGAGAATTCGCTGTTACTACAAAAGCTAAATATGACTACATTATAAATAATTGCGAACAAATAGAAGGCGAAAACGGGGAAACTATATATTTAGAGATAAAAGATGACGGTACGAAGGTTTACTATAAAGTATCCACAGATACTGAAAAGTATACTATTCTTGCTGGAAGTGGTTATATGAAATGTCATCAGGAAGGCGCTACTATTATTGATGGTGTGCACCGCGGGGAGGGTAATAGTGACGGTTGGGACCAAAGGATTTTAGATCCATTAGGCATAGATTTTGATGCATTCGAGGCAGAAAGGGATAAAATACTAGCAAAAGCAAAAGAAAAAGCAAAGACAAGTGATATTACCTTACATAATGAAGGCTCCGGCCTATGGCTAGAAGATATAAAGTATACAATCAGTGCCCCAGGTACTTACTATATCGATGCAGAAGACGGAGAAAGAATGGCGTATGTTTATGTAGCTACTGAAGAACCGGTAGAGATAGTCCTTCGCTCCAATACGGGAATTGTTTATTTACCAATAGCTACTAATATTTCAACTTATGACCCAGCTACTAATTCTACAACTTATGAGCCAGTTCCTTATACCGACAATGATGGAGAAATCAAATATGGCGAAAATATTCCAATTAACGTTACTTTTGTTACGTCAAAATATGATAACAAACCTGACGATATAGTGAAGATGAAATCAAATAATTTTATTGGAAATCTTTTGGCTACTGGATCAAAAGTGATTACTGGCGGCGGAAACATCTGCGGTACAATAGTTTGCAAAGAGATTAATAATTCGGATACAACAGAAGGACATAAATATAAATATGGATACACAGCTTACCTGGTAACAAGCTGTACTGAAGAACCTTCAGGTTATAAAGTAGTTGCTGATACCGTAACCAAAAATTACAAGGTTAGCGTTAAAAAAGATGTAGAAGATTCCTATCAGGCAACTGTTTCCGGCACGTTATATGTCTATAAGCCAAAACTGGATGTAAGCAAGGAGGTTAATAAACAGAGGTTAACAGCTGAGAAATTAGAAAAGTATTGGGAAGTATCTGCTGATACTATTGCCAAAAAGAAGATCTTGATTGCAAAACGGGATGTTACAACAACCATTAAGAAGGCAACCCTCACAAAGACAGAGTACAGCAAGACAAAGACTTCATTAGACAAGACATATGCGATCAAGATCAGCAGGTATTCAAAAAAGAGTGAACGTGGTACCTGGACAGAGATAACAACCAAGGTGATTCCTCCGGAGACTCCTGAGACTCCTCCGGAGACACCCGAGACTCCGCCTGAGACTCCTGAGA
>CAMNEA010000046.1 GCA_946536145.1 uncultured Butyrivibrio sp. | reverse complement strand
CAAGCTAAAGCTTGCGCGCACAAGCGCGCAAAGAGTCGCTTGCGACTCTTTGTTCGTTAATACGAGGAAATTGCTTTGCAAATACGATATATACCGATGTGTCGTTTTGTGATAACCTCAAGTTATTGGAACTAAGATGAGATTTTTAAGCCAATACTTAAGAAAGGTGTTTCTGAAAAACAAATGAAGATAAGCATACTTTTCCCTGATAAAAACACGGAGTTTAACAAACTGGACGAGGTGACCATACATGACATAGGCATGGACAGCATTGTCACGGGGCTTTCCGGCAAGGTGACCGAGCAGAACTACATCATGAACGTTATGCGCCTCTTTTCAGATAACCCTGACCTGGCGCGTTTCAGAAGTGATGTCTTTGAAGATATTCTTAAAAACAGGGAGATGAGAAGCAGCATTGTTGATATTCTCGACAAGATCAATTTCCTTAGAGAGTTCGGGAGCTTCAAACATGACCACGACCACGAGCCGCAGGTGTGGGATCTTCTGCACAGGCTTGGGGAATTGGAGGATTACATAAAGAGCATAGAGGCTCTCTCAAAGTGCCTCTCCGGCGCGGATATTCAATCTGATGGCCTTAAGTCACTAAGGGACTTTGTAAAAAAGCTTTATGACGACAATGGCTTTGGTGAGCTTAAAAAGGATATATCAGAGCTTCGGGCAACCACACAGAATCTTAAAAGTGTCACCGTCGGGATCAACCTCAACGAGCGTTTTGAAGCTGAGGGCATCGGAATAATCTCCCTTAACAACAAGCCTTTTACCAAGTCAGGCATCATCAGCAATTTCATTGACAAGGTATCAGGAAAAGACAATGTAAAAGAGGGAAATGACTGGAACGGAGATTACAGATTTCAGGAGTTTTCGGCAAAGAGCCCACTCGAAAACAGGACGATTCCTGTAATTCCGCCTCTAAGTCCCATGGCTCTTATGAGCATTAAATACATCTCTGAAAATGACGACCAGATAAGGTCTGTGACAAGCTACATGGATGATATCACCGAGAAGATGCTCTCAAAGACTGTAAGACATTTGCGGGATGTTCTTGCAAGGTACACCAATCTTACAATCACGGATATAACAGACCTCATGCCCGAGTTTATCTATTATATCAGATGGGCTGAATACATAGAAAAGCTAAAGGAGCGGGGATTTGTCTTTTGCAAGCCTAAGGCGCAGCCGGAATCTGCCAAAGCTTTAATGGATTCTCACGGGATATTTAATATGAGGCTTGCTCAGGACTCATCGGCTTCTTCAGCAGATGTCGTTACCAACGATATCTCTTTTGACAAAGACCACACGATGTACATTCTTACAGGAGCCAACAGGGGTGGCAAGACCACCATTACACAGGCGGTGGGGCAGGCTTTCTTTATGGCTCAGGGTGGAATATATGTCACCGGAACGGCTTTCTCATATGTTCCTGCGGATGGAATCTATACCCATTTCCCGGCCGATGAGGACAAGACACTTGATCTGGGAAGACTTGGCGAGGAGTGTATCAGATTCAAACAGATATACGACGTGGCGACAGGTGGGAGCCTGCTTCTGTTAAACGAGACGTTTTCAACAACCTCTTTTGAAGAGGGCTACTACATCGCCAAGGACTGCTGCAAGGCTATACTGAAAAAGGGGATCCGCACCATCTATAACACGCACATGCACAAGCTGGCGATGGACCTTGATGAGATCAACAGGGACTGCGGACAAACCTGTAAGGCAGCATCACTTATAGTTGTTTCAACACAGGGAAGGCGCTCCTATGAAGTTAAGGTTTCTCCCCCTGAAGGCATGTCTTATGCAAAAGACATAGCTGAGAAATATGGGGTTACATTTGACAGCCTTACAAGATAATATAGATTCCTTTTAATAATGTAGTCTGATAAAATGTTATAGGAAAAATTTCATTAAAAAGGATTGTAACCAATATGACCAAAAACAAGCCAATTAAAAAGGGAGTTGCAAAAGTCCCCGTAGTAATGCAGATGGAAGCCCTGGAGTGCGGAGCGGCATGTCTTGACATGATCGCTGCATACTATGGAAAGTGGATAGCGCTTGAGCAGGTGCGACTTGACTGCGGCGTTTCAAGGGACGGATCCAACGCAAGGAACGTACTCAGGGCGGCGAGAAACTACGGTCTTAATGGAGCCGGATACAGGTTTAATGTGCAGACACTGCAGGAGCAGGGAGTGTTTCCGTGCATAATCCACTGGAACTACAATCACTTTGTTGTGCTGTGCGGATTCAGGGGCAATAAGGCATATATCAATGACCCATCGAGGGGCAATGTTGGGATTCCCATGGAGGAGTTTGAAAAGTGCTTCACGGGAATCGTTCTCATGTTCGAACCTACGGATGCCTTTGTTGCAGACGGAAAGAGAAAGAGCATACTTGGGTTTGCCGCAAGGAGACTTCAGGATTCCAAAAGCGCTGTGATATTTGTTGTAATCATGGCAATATTCACTTACGCATTCACCGTTGTCAATCCTATCATGGCACAGTTTTTATATGATAAGCTGCTGACTGGCAAGGAGCCTTCGAAGTCTACGCCTTTCCTGCTGATTCTTTCGCTCCTTACTGCGATCCAGATTATTGGTTCGCTTGTTTTTGCAATAAACAGCCTTAAAATTGACGGGAAACTTGCAATTAACGGAAGTACCTCTTTTATGTGGAAGATACTGCGACTTCCAATGGAGTTCTTTTCGCAGAGGATGTCAGGAGACATCATGATGCGGCAGACCACCAACGAAGAAATTGCAAGAAATCTGGTAAATACATTTGCACCTCTTTGCCTGAACAGCGTCATGATGATCTTTTATCTCATCATTATGATAAGGTACTCTATACCGCTTACGATACTTGGTGTGACTACGGTTCTCATCAATGTCTTTTTCTCGAGGATGATCTCCGATTACAGGATAAATCTTACCAGAGGAATGCTGATGGACAAGGGAAAGCTTGCAACCTCAACGCTCTCCGGTATCAGCATGATCGAGTCCATAAAGGCCAGCGGCGCAGAAAACGGCTTCTTTGAGAAGTGGATAGAGCTTAAAGCCGCTGCTGATGCCAGGGAAGTTGAGTATGTGAAAAAAGATGCATATCTGGGGACGATACCTAATATTGTCTCAGCGCTTGCAAACTACAGCATACTCTTTGCCGGCGTGTTCCTGACGATCAGGGGCGAGTTCACTATCGGTATGATCACAGCCTTTCAGGGAATTCTGGGATCATTTATGGGACCTGCATCTACTCTTACAAATGCGGGGCAGACTATATTTGAGATGCGCACCGAGATGGAGAGGGTCGAAGATGTAATGCAGTACGAGACTGATCCGAACGCAGACAGGGAAGACGATGACAGCCATGTATTCGAGAAATTATCTGGCAGGATTGAGATGAAAAACGTCTCATTTGGCTACTCAAGACTCGATGAACCGTTTATCAAGGACTTCTCGATGGAGCTGACTCAGGGCAGGATTGTCTCCATAGTCGGAGGCAGCGGTAGCGGTAAATCTACCATATCGAAGCTCCTCTCAGGACTTTACCGCCCCTGGAGCGGAGAGATCCTCTACGACGGCAAAAAGATAACTGAGATTGACAGGAGTTCTTTTACCGGATCGGTTGCGGTAGTAGACCAGGATATTATCCTATTTGAAGACACCATTGAGAACAACATCAAGATGTGGGATGAGACGATTGAGAACTTCGAAGTGATCCTTGCGGCAAGGGACGCGCAGCTTCACGACGATATCACGGGCAAGCCCGGAGGATATCAGTACAGGATAGTAGAGGGAGGTAAAGACCTCTCAGGCGGACAGCGTCAGAGACTTGAGATCGCGAGGGTACTTGCGATGGATCCGTCTATCATAATCCTGGATGAGGCCACAAGTGCACTTGATGCCAAGACCGAGTACGAGGTTGTAAAGGCGATCAAGGACAGGGGTATCACGCTGGTGATAATTGCCCACAGATTATCTACTATCAGGGATTCCGACGAGATCATCGTCCTTCAAAAGGGAGAAGTGGTCGAGAGAGGAACTCATGAAGAGCTGCTCTCTCTTGGCGGATATTACACCGCTCTGGTTACTAACGATTAAGAAACTGCTACTTTATAGGGCGGCAGTCAGAGGAGAATAAATTGGGCTGGTTTGACGAACAGGTAAGACAGAGAAAAAGAATAGATGAGGAACTCTTTCAGGGGGCCTACGAGAATATATCCAGGAAGATCTCGGGGAAAAGAGAATCTGACGGCACGAGGAAGGGGAGCATCAGGAGCGCGATCGATGATGTCTTTGACTATTATCACTATAATAAGGTAGAGATACCTTCCAATATTGAGGATCCCATCGAACAGATAGAGTATGCCACAGGTACTGTCGGGCTTATGAAGGCCGGCATCAAGCTCGGCGGAAGCTGGTTTACTGACTGCTTTGGCCCCATAATCTGCTTTTTTAAAGAGGATAATCTGCCTATAGCTCTTTTTCCGCGAGGATTTGCTTCATATTATTATTACGACCCGGCATCGGGAAAGAAGGTTAAGGTAAGAAAGAAGGATCTTGGGAGATTTTCGGAGGATGCCATTGGCTTCTATGAGCCGCTTCCTCTCAAGCAGTTAGGGATCTCTGATCTTATCACATATATGCAAAGCAGGCTTTCCTACAGTGACTATGCCTATCTTATTGCAGTATCGATAGTACTTGTGGGTATTTCCATGATACTCCCTGCAGCGACTGAAGTTATGACGGGAGATGTTGTCTCAAACAGCAACTATACCATGTTTTCGCTGCTGGTAATAGTTATCGCTACAGCCATTGTTGCCGACGGTCTGTTTAAGGCTGTAAAGAATTTAATCGCGGCAAAGATGAGATGGAAGGTGACCATTCCTGTAGAGCAGGCAGTTATGCAGAGAATTCTGACACTGCCGGTGCCTTTTTTCAGGCAGCATTCTGCGGGCGAACTATCGAACAGGGCAGAGAGTGTCAATGAGATCTGTCAGATTCTCATAGATGACGTGGTGGTTCTGGGAATATCATCGATACTGTCACTTACACTGGTGGGGCAGATCAGCTTTTTTGTCGAGGAGCTTGTGGTGCCTTCACTGGCTGTGATAGGGCTGACGGTTCTTTTGAGTATCATAACGACTCTTATGCAGATGAGCATAACCAAAAAGAGAATGAAGCTCGTCGCTGAGGAATCCGGCCTTACCTATTCAATAATCACGGGTATACAGAAGATCAAACTGGCGGGCGCCGAGAAGAGGATCTTCGCGAAGTGGGCCAATCATTTTGCGGAAGGAGCGGCTCTTTTGTATAACCCTCCGTTCCTTATCAAGATAAGCGGAGTTGTGACTTCGGCGATTTCCCTTATCGGAACAGTTGTGATCTATGCCATCGCGATCAAGAACGGCGTCAGAACTTCAGAGTACTTTGCATTTGCAGTGGCCTATACAGAGGTGTTTGCGGCATTTACGCAGCTCTCGGCAGCGTCGCTCTCAATCGCGAGGATCAAGCCTGTTCTTGAAATGGCTGAACCTATTTTAAAGACCGAGCCTGAGAAGACCCTGAAAAAAGACCTGGTCACAAGGCTCAACGGAAGTATAGAATTAAACGGTGTTTATTTCAGGTATTCGGAGCAGTCTCCTTATATCCTTAACAACTTCTCGTTAAAGATAAGGGCGGGTGAGTACGTTGCCATAGTCGGCAAGACCGGCTGCGGCAAATCCACTCTTGTAAGACTTCTTCTCGGCTTTGAGAAGCCTGAGAAGGGCATTGTCTTCTATGACGGAAAAGACATTGAGAGGATCGATCTTAAGTCACTGCGCCGAAAGATCGGTTCCGTTATACAGGACGGCAGGCTCACCTACGGAGATATATTCGAGAACATCTCAATCGCCTCGGATAAGCTGACCATGGATGAGGCGTGGGAAGCCGCTGAGATGGCAGGAATTGCGGATGACATAAGAGCGATGCCGATGGGAATGCATACAATCATCTCCGAAGGCCAGGGCGGTATCTCCGGAGGCCAGAGACAGCGCCTTCTCATCGCCAGGGCTGTGGCATCCAAGCCAAGGGTTCTCATATTTGATGAGGCTACAAGCGCGCTCGACAACATAACACAGAAACAGATTTCACAGGCTCTGGACAGCCTCAAGTGCACAAGGATAGTTATCGCGCACAGGCTTTCAACCATAAAGAACTGTGACAGGATTCTTGTGCTGGACGGCGGCAGGATAATCGAGGAGGGAAAGTACGATTCTCTCATTGAAAAGAACGGATATTTTGCGGAACTGGTTAAGCGGCAGCAGCTGTAAGACTTTATAAAACAGTCAAATTGTGTTATTATATTACCTAATTTTGTAGTCTGTCGTGATAGTAACCATGGCAAAATGAGGATATTTATGAAAAAATTAGTAGAAATTCGGGATGTGAGCAAGATATACAACCCGGGGGAGAATGAGGTTAAGGCATTAAATCACGTCTCGCTGACTATAGGCGAGGGTGAGTTCGTGGCCATAATCGGACAGTCAGGTTCAGGAAAATCCACACTGATGAATATGCTTGGATGCCTGGATACTCCCACGAGCGGCAAGTACTTTCTGCATGGGATAGATGTATCCCATATGACCGACGATGAACAGTCAGATGTTCGTAACAGGGAGATAGGATTTATATTTCAGGGCTTCAATCTCATTCCGTCTTTGACGGCGCTTGAGAATGTTGAACTCCCGCTCATATACAGGGGAGTTTCCAAGAAGGAGAGACTAAGGCTTTCAAATGCGGCTCTCAACAGTGTCGGACTTGAGAAAAGAAAGGACCATAAGCCCAATGAGATGTCGGGAGGCCAGCAGCAGAGGGTTGCAATCGCAAGGGCCATTGCGCAGGCACCGCCGATACTTCTGGCGGATGAGCCGACAGGTAACCTGGATACCGCATCGACCAGGGACATTATCAGGATTATCAAAAGACTTTATTATGAGGGACGCACTGTCATTATAATCACCCATGACCCGGGAATTGCCAGGCAGTGTAAGAGGATAATAACTATTTCGGATGGAAGGATAACAAGTGACATAATGAATCCGGAGTACAGGGAAGAAATCTGATGATGCGCTTTCGGGGAAGTGCATCGTGACGCATTTTAAGTTGTTTTGGAAATGGGAGGAACAGATGGCTGATAACAAAGAACTCGAAAAGAACATTGCCGACGAGGGCACTGCAGATGCTGCCAAGTCGCCGGATAAGGTGAAGGATACGGCGGATAATACTAAGCAGATTATTGGCAGTGCACCGGCCCCTGATAATGAGATAAGGGAGACTACCGGTGATGCTGTTGAGATCTACGACGAGGATGAAGACGTTGAACTTGCACCGCCAAGGAAGAAGAAATTTAAAAAGAGATATGTGGTTATAGGAATAGCCGCACTTGCAATTGCCGGAGTGATAGCAGCGAGGTTAAATGCCAACAAGAACGTTCTTGTTACTGTGGAAACTACAGATGTAGCTCTTGGCACCATAGAGAACATCATCTCGATATCGGGTACAGTGGCAAGTGGTGAGACCAAAAGCTATTTCGCTGATGTGACTGCGCCAATCGATACGGTCAACGTCAAGGTCGGTGACAAGATAAAGACCGGGGATACCCTGATTACCTTTGATACGGAGTCGCTTGACCTTGCGCAGAAGAACGCTGAACTTGCGATTCAGCAGGCCAAGGGCAGCTACAGCGCGCTCTTTTCGCCGACCGCGGCAGCGGACAGGAAGTATGCTGAGGGCATGAATGCGCAGCAGATCAATGACAGGCTCGATGCGATCACCGCAGAGGTCGATGCGATCAACGACAAGATCACTGAGAAGACTAACAGGATGAATCAGACTCTCACTGACCTTCAGAAGGTTCAGCAGGATATCAACCAGAACGGTATCATGGACAGTAATGAAGGACTCTTTGAGAACGGAAGCGACAGCTATATTTACAGAAACGAGACTGACAACAAAGAGGACGGCAAATACACTGAGCCCTCAGAATCTGACAGGCAGATGGCTCTGGCTGTTTCTCAATCAATTCAGGATGTCTCCTATGCTCTGAGCAATGATCCCCAGATCCAGGAGTGGAAGAATCAGATCACTGCTCTCAATGAAGAGGCATCACATCTTCAGGCTGCCAAGGCTGCCCAGGTAAATCCGGGCTCTGTTTCGGCGCAGAAGGCTTCTCTGGAGGCAACAGAGCTTTCGCAGGAGGATACAATTGACAAGATTGAGAATGCCAGGGATGGATACAAGGCCGATTTCAATGGAGTAGTTACAGCGATTCCCGCAAATATTGTGGATGGCGCGACTGTTCAGGCTGGTGCTCAGCTCGTGACAATTGCAAATCTTGACAATGTTGAGGTGACTATTCAGGTATCAAAAAGTGACCTTCCCAAGATATCCATCGGACAGGACGTTGACGTTACGATCAATGGCAAGGCCTATACCGGTAAGATTGAGAAGATTTCCGGAACAGCGACCAAGAACAGCAACGGTGTCGCCGTGGTAGATACGACAATAAAGGTAACAAACCCTGACTCAGAAGTTATCTTTGGTGTTGAGGCCAACAATAAGATACATGCTCAGAAGGCAGAGAATACAATAGTCCTTCCTTATGAGTACATCCAGACTGATTCAAACGGCGATTACGTATATGTATTCGAAAACGGAATGGTAACCAGAAAGGATGTTGAACTTGGAATTTCAACCAGTACCGAGGCAGAGATAACTAAGGGTCTGGCTGAGGGAGATAAGGTTATCTCTTCTGATGTAACGAACCTTACAGAGGGAATGCCTGTCCAGGCAGGACCTGAGGAATAAACCGGCAATGGGAAAATTTGCAGAGTATTTTAAGAGTGCAATTAAACAGATAATAGGTAACGGATACCGCACAGCTATGACCATGCTTGGAATAGTCATCGGTATTGCTGCGGTAATTGCTGTTGTGGCTCTTGGTAACGGAATGAGTGAGTATGTTACTCATTCACTCAATGATCTGGCGGGAAACTACGGAGCTATCAATATCAATACGAACAAGACATCTGAGAGATTTGACGCTGAGGATATACGCCTGGTGGAGGAAACGCTCCCGGATATAAAGGGAATTTCGCCAAACCTCGAGGCCTATGGCAAGGTGGCTACAAGGAAGACAACGGTCAACTGTGCTCTCAATGGAGGAACCGAGGCTTTTGCCCATGCGCTCAGCAACGGAATTGAGAAGGGTCAGTATTTTACCAGGCAGCAGGTTGAATCAGGACAGAGAGTCTGTGTAATGCTGATGGATGATGCGAAGGAGCTCTTTGGGACAACTGAGGTGTTGGGAATGCAGGTCGATATTACCGTCGCAGGCAAGACATCTGCATATACCGTGATAGGCCTCAGGAAAAACATGAATGAAATGTACCAGTTCATTATGCAGGGACAGGACTATTTTGCACAGATAGAGGTTCCTTACACTGCTCTTGGTACGGATTTTGACATGGATATTGACAGATTTTCATATCTGATGTTGTTTGACGATCAGTCAACTCTCTCGCAGTCAGTTGAGAAGGCAAGCGAGATACTTGAAAATAAACATGGCCTCAGGGGAGAAGGCGCTATTACTGCATACAGTATGGCGGATTTCTCCGATCAGCTTGATCAGATACTCGGATATGCCCAGAAATTCCTTATTCTTGTTTCTGTCATCTCACTTATCGTGGGAGGTATCGGCGTTATGAACATTATGCTTGTATCAGTGACAGAAAGAACGAGGGAGATTGGAATAAGAAAATCGATCGGGGCAAGTACCGGGGCGATAATGACGCAGTTTTTGGCCGAGGCTGCCATACTGACTCTCCTCGGAGGGCTTGTAGGCATTGTCCTGGGAATAATAATGGCATATGTGATCTGCACTGCCATAGGATTTGAGGTAATTGTAACGCCGACATCTGTTATGGGAGCAGCGCTTTTCTCTGTGCTCATAGGTCTTTTCTTTGGTATCTATCCTGCAAGAAAAGCTGCAAAAATGAGACCTATTGATGCACTTCGTGCATAACAAGGAGTATTATGGGAAGCTTTGGCGAGTATATTAAAAGTGCCATTGCAAGTATTGCGGGCAATAAGGGAAGATCCTTTCTCACAATGCTTGGAATTATCATAGGAATATCTTCGGTGCTGACCGTCCTCATAATCGGTGACGGAATGAAGGCTACGGTCAACAGTGAGATGGACAGTATAGGAGCAACTACCGTTTCTGTTAATCTTGTCAATACCAAGACAGACAAAAAGTATACCAAGGCGCAGCTTGATCTTATCGGTGAGAGTCTGGATAATATTTACGGCATTTCACCGAGCTTTACATGCTATGGCAATCTCAAGACAAGAAAGGGCGATCTGATTGATACAGTGGTTACGGGAGACAGTGAGGTTTCCGAGAACTCCGGGCAGATTAAGATGCTCCATGGAAGATATTATTCAAAGAGTGATGTGGAGGATGACAAAAGAGTTATTGTAATAAGTCAGACCTTTGCCAATATGGTATTTGGGTATGAAGATGTTGTCGGCAATATCGTTGAGATAACATCAGATGACAAGACACAGGAGTTTACGGTTGTCGGCGTCAGGGAAGATACCCAGATGGATATGGTATATGCAAATCTCGGGGATAATGCAATGATCATGTGTTCTGCGCCTTACACATCTCTGGCAGATGCCTTTGACTACCAGATTGACGATATGTTTACTTCCTTCACGATATATCTTGACAGTGAGTACAAGGATGCGGTTCTTGCGCAGACCAGGGCGGTTGTTGAAAATATCATGGGACTTCGCGGAGAAAACGCGGTGAACATTTCGTCGGGGTATGGATTTGATGCCACAACGAACAGCATTCTTGATATCATAACATCGGTCGTTGCCATTATAGCTGCGATCTCACTTCTCGTAGGAGGTATCGGTGTTATGAATATCATGACGGTATCAGTTACTGAGAGAACAAGGGAAATCGGTATCAGGAAGTCGCTTGGAGCAAGGACGTCTTCAATTCTTACGCAGTTTCTTGCTGAGGCAGCGATCCTCACCTTTACGGGAGGAATTATCGGTATAGCGTTTGGCCTGTCGGTTTCATTCATTATATGTAAGGTCGTTGATTTCAGTTTTACTGTAAATCCGATGCTTGTTGCGGGTGTTGTTTTGATATCCACAGCAATAGGTCTTTTCTTCGGAATTTATCCCGCCAAGAGGGCGGCTAATCTCGATCCTATTGAAGCGCTGCGCAACGAGTGATAAAAAAATATTTGGGGGAAGTTGTGAGAGAAGTTATTGGTAAATTGCTGCATGGCAAATTTTTATATACAGCAAGAAGTCTCGACTTTTCAACTGCGAGAGTTGAGCTTTCAATGGGGCCGGGGGAGGTTGTAGAGGGCTCTTTTACAGTATTCGGACCGGAAAATGCACCTGTCTTCGGGCAGGTTCTTGCAAGCGACATGAGGATGGAAGTCCTGACTCCCGAAATTTCCGGATCTCCCTATGAGGTATCCTACAGATTCAGCACGAGGGGCCTTTCTCAGGGAGATGTTCTCAAAGGGGAGTTTAAGATAATATCAAATCAGGGAGAATATGTTCTCCCTTTCGTTGTCACTGTGCGGGTTGAACACATTGCATCAAGCCTCGGTGACATCAAGAATCTTTTTCATTTTGCAAATCTGGCTAAGACAGACTGGGATGAGGCAGTCAGCCTCTTTTATTCTGATGCCTTCATATCAATATTCAAGGGCAATGACGCCCAGTATGAGAGCCTTTACAGGGGACTTTGCGTCAATCCGGACAGCCAGCAGAACGTAGAGGAGTTTCTGATCGCCATCAATAAAAAGCACCCTGTCCAGTTCCTTTTGGATCAGGATGAGATAAATGTTGAGTACCGGGGAACATCCGCAGAGTATGGGATTCTGATCACCAGAAACGGATGGGGCTATACCGAGCTTAACATTGATACTGACGGCGACTTTCTTCTGGCTAACAAAAAAGAAATTGCCGAGGAGGACTTCACCGGAAGCAACGCAAGGCTGCGTCTTCGCGTCCTCTCTGAAAAGCTTCATGAAGGGCGAAACTTTGGAAGGGTGATCTTTTACAACAATTTCGTCAGGATAGTCCTTCCTGTGACTGTCTCAGTGGAGCTGGCAGACAGACATGTAACATCGGACTATCACGAGATGAAGAAGCTGACGATAAATCTTGTCAGCGTATATGAGGACTTTTCCTGCAAGAAGATCACGCCCAGGGCGTGGCTTTCTGAGACCGGCAAGATCATAACCAGGATGAATGTCATAAATGACAGAGATCTCACGGTAAGGCTCTATACTGCGCACTACTATATAACTGCAGGGCGCAGCAATGAGGGCAAGTGGATCCTTGACCAGATAAGGCGTGAAGTCGAGGAGACAAAGGGGGATACGCTCTACTGCTACTATCTGTATCTCACTTCGCTTTGCAGTAAAGAGGATGCTTTTATAAATGATGTCTCAGACAGACTCGAGGGCATCTTTAGAAGAAATCCCGATAACTGGAGGATAGCCTGGATACTTCAGTATGTTTCCGAGGAGTTTGCAGGCAGCAGCCCGAGAAAGTGGATGATGCTCGAGGAGCAGTTCTCCTATGGCTGCAGGAGTCCGATACTGTACCTCGAGGCAATGAATCTTTTGAATGATACGCCTTCAATCCTGACAAGGCTTGATAAATATGAGCTCTTTGTCCTTGAGTACGGAGCCAGGAGAAAGATAATGACCCTGAGCCTCATTGACCAGGTAGTCTATCTCTCGCTTCGGGTAAGGAATTTTGACAAGAGACTCTACGGAATACTTAAGGCAGCTTATGAGATTAAAGAAAATGACGATGTTCTTGAGGCTATCGTATCGCTCCTTATAAAGGGAGGCAAGACAGATGCAGACTGCTTTGAGTGGTACCGGAGGGGAGTGGAGAGAGAGCTTCGCATAACAAGGCTCTATGAGTACTACATGATGTCCATCTACACTGATGAGGATGGTCTTCTTCCGTGTGAGATCAGCAAGATGGTACTTATGTATTTCTCATATCAGAGCGATCTTGAATACGACAAGAATGCCATCCTGTACAGGTATGTACATGAACACAGAAACGACTACCCAGAGCTCTATGAGTCCTATGTCCCGCAGATAGAGAAATATCTTATGCTGCAGCTTGATAAGGGAAGAACCGGGAGGGATCTTGGGTATCTCTACAAGCATTTTCTGACCAAACAGATGGTGGATGCTTCCAATGCTTCGAAGGTTCTGGCTATCCTCTATACTTCTGAGATCAGAACAAAGGATAAGAGGGTCACCGGAGTATGTGTTGTCTACGACAAGTGCGAGGGGCAGATGCGATACCCTGTTGTTGACGGCTGTGCCTATGTGCCGCTGTATGGCAGTGATTATGCGGTATTTCTGACAGACCATGACGACAACAGATATGCCGCGAGCATTCCATACACCAACACCAAGCTCATGCTGCCGGGCAAACTCAGCGGATATGCGATCCCCTACATACAGAAGGGCAAGGAAAATCTTGATCTTTTCCTGTGCGACCTGGGCAAAAACGCCTACACCATCGACATGGAAAATGTAGCGAGATACAGGGATCTGGCTGATTCCGAGATGGTCAGGAAGAGCTTTCGCGATGAGATAAGAAATAACCTCATAAGGTTTTATTACGACAACGATTTTACCAGGCAGCTGACCGAATATATGCAGGACATTGACCCAAGGCAGCTGACAAACAAAGAGAGAGCCGATATGATCGAGCTGATGTCCCTTGCCGGCCTCTACGAGAAGGCGCTTGACTGGGTAAAGGATTACGGCACATTCGGAATCGACCCCAAGGTAATCCTGCGCCTTTGCTCAAGGATGCTGGATCGGGGAAGCTTTGAGACTTCTGAAAAAGAGCTTTCGATAGCGCACTATGCTTTCAGAAACGGCAAGTATGATGAGCAGATACTGTCATTTCTTGTTGCGGGCTATAATGGCACTGTAAGGGAGATGCGCGATATCTGGAAGGCTGCGGAGTCCTTTGGACTGGATACCTATGCCCTTTCGGAGAGGATTCTGGTTCAGATGCTCTACAGCGGGTCATACATCGGCGAGAAGATAGACATTTTCAAAAGCTATGTTCACAGCGGCGCAAATACGGATATAGAGCTGGCATTTTTGTCGCAGAGTGCCTACGACAGCTTCGTGCACGGCAGCATTACCGACAGGTATATTTTTGACAGGATAGAGAAGATGGCTCTTGAGAATGTTCCGCTTCAGGAGGTATGTCATCTGGCATACCTTAGATACTACGCCTGCGATAAGAAATCGGGAGAGAAGGTAAACAGGGAAGTTGCGGCAGCTTTCCTTAAAGTGCTGCTTTCCAGGGATATATACTTCCCGTTCTATACCGAGTATGAGGATCTGCTTCCCGATATGGCCCAGTTTATTGACAAGACCATGCTCGAATACAGGAGCAAACCGGGAAGCCACTGCTTCGTTCACTACAGGTTTGACAATGACACGGATGGGGACTACAGATCCATGGAGATGAGGGAGATGTATGAGGGAATCTACGTGTGCCATTTTGTCATCTTCTTCGGAGAGAAAATGCAGTACTACATCACTGAGGCAGGACAGGAGGAAGGCGCCGTAACCGAGAGTGGTACGATACAAAAGAGCGACATTGTGGGAGGAGCGTCCTCGGGAAGATACAGTCTTATCAATGATATAATGATCGGAGAGACGCTGCAGGACTATGATACTGTCGACTCTCTTATAAGTGAGTACTACAGAAAGAGGTTTATCTGCGATAAGCTCTTTTACCCTCTTAATGAAGAAATTCCAAATGAAGATTCAGAAAGGTAACAGGATATATGCTCTTTGGAAATTCTGACACAAAACGCTTTGTGCTTGGATATGATCTTGGAGATAAGGTCTCGCAGATAAGCTATCTGGCATCGGATGCGGATATGCCGGAGACGCTCTCTGTGCTGGCCGGCTCAGAGCTTTATAATATTCCGACAGTCCTTTGCAAGAGGAAGGATGTCAATCAGTGGTTTTTTGGAAAAGAGGCAGTGCGTCATATTGAAAACGGTGACGGATATGAGGTAAAAGGTCTCATAACTGCCGCCAAGGAAGGTAAGACTATCATGGTTGGTGACAATGAGTACGACCCGATAGCGCTTCTGACACTGTTTGTTAAGAGAAGCTTCTCGCTACTTACCATGGAGTTTTCGATGGAGTATGTGGAGGGCATCATGTTCACTACGGAGGATCTCGACCACAGGATGGTACAGGTTCTAAATGCGGTGACCGGTGCGCTTGAGCTTCAGACTTCAAATATCTTTTACCAGAGCCATGAGGAGAGTTTTTACAACTATATGCTATATCAGCCTGAGGACCTTACCAGGCACTCCGTCCTTGCGTGTGACTATGATTTTGAGAAGCTCTCCGTATATGAGATGGACTTCAACTACAGAACAAGACCTGTGGTGGCAACCATTACAAGGTCTGTCTACAATGAGCTTGACTATGGGATAGACGCTCTTACCAAAGAGAGCGACGCGGCATATTTCCACAGGATGTGCGAGAGACTGGACAACGAATTCCTCTCGATCATGCAGAGGGTGTGCGAAGAGAAGATAATATCAACGGTATTTCTCCTGGGCGACGGATTTGGCGAGAAGTGGACAAGAAGTTCGCTGGAGTTTCTGTGCAGAACAAGACGTGTATTTCAGGGAAACAATCTTTTCAGCAAGGGCGCGTCAATTGCTGCCAGAGAGAGGATACGGGGGCTTGAGGGCACGGGCAGGTTTGTGTTTCTTGGAGAGGACAAACTGAAAGCCAACCTTGGAATGAAGCTCCTTAAATGCGGCACTGAGGTGTACTATGCACTTCTTGACGCCGGCGTCAACTGGTATGAGGCGCATACGGGCTTTGACATCATTATGGATCAGAGCGGCATACTCAATATTGAGGTAACACCGCTTACAGGTGGAAGTCCCAAAGTGGTGCAGCTGTATCTCAACGGACTGACAAAGCGCCCGGTGGGGACAACAAGGCTTCATATCGCGATCGATATGGGAAGTGTTAATGAAGTTAATGTCAGGGTTACTGACCTTGGCTTTGGTGAGCTGTTCCCGGGAACAGGCAAGGTGTGGGAACAGACCATAGAGGTGTAAGTTTTTATGAGCAAACCGATTCTCTGCATAGGAAGCTATGCCAGAAAACCATTTAATATAGAGAAAATTGGAAGGCGGGTTTACTGCATCGAGGAGCTCTGCTACGTGATCGTCAAGAACGCTTTTCTTTTGGACGAAGAGCTTTTTGGAAAAGAGCTTTTTGACTGGATCGAAGTTCAGTGTTCACTTGAAAAACTCTCTGATGAGCTTCGAAGTATGTATGCCAAGAGGTGCTCCATGGCATCCATGGCTGGGACGATCCTTGACTATGTCGGCTACAACACCAGAAAAGAAGTGGACAAAACCGAGGAAATCCTCAGGGAAAACGCCGGAATGGATGTCTACAGGAAAAAGCTTGCAAGGGCTGATTATCTCATGAAGAACGGCAGATATGCATTGGCATTTGCGGGGTATGAGTTTCTTTTGAAGAACACTCCTGAAATTGATAAGAGACTAAGGGGACGCATAGAGCACTGCGAGGGCGTGATGTACGCTAAACTCTTCCTGTTTGAGAAGGCTGCGGATATGTTCCTTAAGGCCTTTAAGGACACAGGCGACAGGGAGTGCTATCTTCAGTATCTCTCAGCTGTGAGGATGAATCTGTCAAACAATGACTATGTCGCCTTTATCGCTGATTCGGATGAGGCCTTTGAGGCGTCGATGGAGATAGAGAGCAGGATGAAGGAAGCACAGGAGCTGTATGGCAGCAGCGAAGATAACCACAGACTGGGGACTTTGTCGGTCTTTAAGGCAGAGAGCAAGATGCACGAGTATTACAATGGAATTGGTGATATTACTGACGAAATGAAGGCAGAGTACAGAGAGCTTGTAAAGGACAAGAAGTAAATGGGATTTCTTGATATCTTTTCGAAAAGGAACAGGGATGAGGAATGGGCTGACCAGACCAAGCTCCAGAACTGGAACGACATTGTCTATACCAGAAAAGATCTGGATATGGATGATCCGGTCCAGCGAAGGGAGTATGTGGAAAGCTGCCTTGCCCAGATGCAGGAGGCGGCCAGGGAACTGGATGCCCTCGAGTACGAGTACAACGATGTGACAAGCCACCTGCGCGATATGGAGGAGATCGATTCACTTCCGCCTCAGCAGAGACAGGAGATAAACGACTGTGCCAGAAAAATCCTCGCTTCCAAGGAACAGCAGGACAAATTCAAAAAGCGCAAGCACAAGATGACAGATGCTGAGTTTGAGCAGATGGAGAGGCTTAAGTCCGAGGCCAAGACCGGCGCCAAAAAGCTTGCCGATGCTGAAGAGTATCAAAAGAAGATAAGAAATGACTTAAAGCGCCTGGACTCAGAGCATGAGGCATATCTTTTCCAGGAGGATGAGATCCTTACAACGATCGAGAACACCAGGAGGCTTATCATAGCGATAGGAATAGCAATGATTGTGATATTGATCTTTCTTCTGGGGCTTCAGTACGGACTCGGGCTCAATGTCATCTATGGCTATATGATAACGATTCTCCTTGCGGCTATAGCGATCACAGTGTTATATGTTCAGAACACCAATGCAGCCCAGGAACTTACACACGTCAACAAGTCCATATCAAGGCTTATCATGCTGCAGAACACCGTCAAGATCAGGTATGTCAACAACACGAACCTCATTGATTATCTGTGCATGAAATACGGAGTAACCACATCCAGACAGCTCACTGATCTATACGACAGATATCTCAAGGAGAGGGGCGATCGGGAGAAGGCAGAGGATGCCAAAAAGCTTCTCGATGCCAATCAGAAGGATCTTGTATATATGCTCCGGCACTACCGCGTCAAGGACCCGGAAGTATGGCTCGGACAGGTCGAGGCGCTGCTTGATCACAACGAGGAAGTGGAGATAAGGCACAGCCTCAATGTTCAGAGGCAGTCACTGAGAAAGCGGATGGAGTACAACAGGGATATCGTCGCCGGCAATGCCAAGGTCGAGATCGAGGACATGGCGAGGCAGTATCCTAAGTATACACAGGAAATACTTGATATGGTCTCGAGGTATGAGGACTAGTGCACCGAATAATAAATACCTGATAATGGTTTATCTACTTTGACTTAGCTTTGCACTGGTGCTGGGACTGCCTATTGACTTCAAATGATATTTCTATGTTTGCAGTCATTAAAATAAGCATTTGCAATTGACCCAATATCCAATTATGTAATTTGCGGTCATCCATAATCAGGGTGATTAGTTGACTCATTAAAGACAAAAACTCATGTGCAGTCAATAGTTGATAAATAAATGATTGACCTATTTTGGATTATTTGCTAATTGCAGTCAAAAAATATCTCTCAATGCGTTGACTCAAATAGTGTAGTTTCCGCCCGATGCTAATAGCATGGCAAAGTTTACTGTTGAAAATGCATTATTCAAGTTATGACAGTAGCCATCAAAAATTACTACTGGTGCATTTGGCAGATCATGGTTCAGACAGTAATAAAAGTGATGAGTGTTATACGAATTAACTTTCTATTCTATCAGAAGATCCTATATTGTCAGATATGAATATAGAAACATGCAAAATATCAGACTATTCTAATGGAGATTATTTACAACAAGCCTTAGTTGTGCCTTGATCCTACTTTTGAATACTCATTTTGGAGATTTCAACAGTAGGAAAAATAGTTGGCTACTTGCGAATACTCGATTCACTATTTTTAAAGTAAATATATACGAAAAACGTTATTTTATCTTCGGATAGCGCAGGCTGGTACTGAATCCTAACTATAGTGATCAATTAATTGGAGTAACTTGAAAAAGGAAAAGTATCAATCATCGGATTAGTGAAGTGTTTCCGCCATACAGATAGTTTATAAGAAATTTAGAAAAACTTAAAAAAGTGCACTTTTTATCGATGCTATACTATATATACACCTTGCTACAATGTGCAAAAGAAAACATAGGCACGTGGCAGGATATGCAGATAGTATGGCTACAAGTATTTGTTTGTATTTATTTGAATGATAAAAAGAGGCTTGACTACCATGCGGAATAGAACTACGCTCCTAAGAGCAGAGCAGAGCAGAGCAGAGCAGAGCAGAGCAGAGCAGAGCAGAGCAGAGCACAGGCTAACTGCGCCCTTTTTGCGTCTTGCGATTGCGAGGCGCTTGAAACTGAATATAACATTCGTGATGGATAACCGTCGGATTATGACGGGGTAGGTATACCCTTGCGGACGAACCCGGTAGCTTGCTGCCGTTGGTACGTCCCAAACGCAGCCGCCCGAAGCTATGCTTCGGATCGCGGCGAGCCGTAGTCAGGATCGACGGTTTTTTGTTGTGTTTAACATGGTAAAGCGGCGGCCATAACAGCCGTGAATGAAGAATCTCAGGAGGAAAAAGTTCATGAAGATGAAGAAACGATTTTTAAGCATCCTGCTCAGCCTTGCGATGGTGCTGGGACTGCTGCCGGGGATGAGCCTGACGGCGTATGCGACGAATGGAAATCCGGTAACGAAAACCAGCGGCTTGCCGACTAGCGCAGGAAGCTACTATTTGAGCGAAGACATAACAATAGACAGCACATGGAACGTACAAGGAGAGACAACCCTTGACCTCAACGGACACGGGATCAAGATGACCGGCAAAGGCCCTGTCATCGCCATCGAGTCAGGTGCGCACCTGACACTGAACGACAGCGATTCCAACGCGCTACATAAATATAGAGTGCCAGAACCAAGTCACAACGGCGCGGGACTTGCGGTTGTTGATGATACAGGCGGCGATAAGACCTTTACAGGCGGCTATATTACTGGCGGAAATAACACGCTTAGTAATTCTGGCTATCAAGAGCGTGGCGGAGGAATCCGAGTCAGAAACGGCGAGCTAACAATGAACGCTGGTACGATTATCGGTAATCGTACTAACAACGGAGGAGGCGCGATTGGCACAAATGATACGGCCACTGTTAACATTTATGGCGGAAGTCTCCTGCATAACTTTGCAAACGAAATCGGCGGTGCAATTCAGCAAAAAGCGAATATATATAATTGCACAATAGAAGGAAATATCGCTCCTCGTGCCGGCGCTATTAATTCCGGTGTTGTAAATATTGACGCGACCGGTTCTGGTCGCAAGGTGAGAATTGCCAATAACTATGCAATTAATGAAAACGGCGAGGGAGGCGGTGTTAGAGATATCAAATCGCTGAGCGGCAATGTTGAGTTTGAGGATAATTACGACGGTACTACGAGATCCGACGCATACCTTACCAGTGCGATTACTGTCAACAATCTGAATGCGAATAGTAAGCCGATCTACGTCATACTTAAAAATACTACCGGCGCGATTACCACGAATGCGAGTTATGACAATGACGAAGCGGCAAAAGCGGTCTTTATGTCCGGCAGACCGGGTTACGCAGTAATTGCCAATACAAGTTCGCAGGCAGAAATCGTTCCTGCCAGAAATGTGACCCTCTCTGGCGGCACGAACGCAAAAGCAAGTGGCGGTGCAACGAACCAGACTGGACTAACCGGTGAGATGACAGCCGTGACCTATACGGCGAATAGTGGCTGCAAGTTTCCTGAAACAAGCGACTACTACAAAACAACAAACGGGATTAAAGTTGAAAGAATCAGCGATACAGTTGTAAAGGTTTCGGGTATGCCCACTGCTGATGCGACCATCACGGTTCCGGATGCATTGGCGCCGATCAGCCAGACCGTGACTTTCAAGGTGGTCAACGGCTCTTGGAATGACGAAACCACAGCGGACAAGACCGTAACTCTGAAGGGCTACGAGGGTGATACGCTGAAGCTGACGGCAGATCAAATTCCTGCCGTAGGCGGCAAGCCGAACGATAACTATAAAGCAGGAAACTGGAATGTGATACCGAGCACGGATACTGCTATTACAGCAGCAACAACCTACACATATACTTACGAAGCAAAGGAAGCATCAGTTGTAACCAAAGCACCTGAAGCCAAGACGCTGACCTATAACGGCTCTGCGCAGGAACTGGTCAATGCCGGTTCCACCAAGGACGGCAAATTGTACTATGCCGTAACCACCGAGAACACGGCTCCGACGGATGAAAGCCTTTATACAACATCCATCCCTACAAAAACCGAAGCCGGAACCTACTACGTTTGGTATAAGGTTAAGGGGGATGCAAACCATACTGACAGCAAAGCAACCAGCTTTAAAGTTACTATCAGCAAAAAGAAAATTACAAAAACAGTAACTTTCAAGGTAGTAAACGGCTCCTGGGATAATGGAGATACTAAAGCTATAACTGTAACCAAGTCCGGATACGAGGGTGATACCTTTAAGCTTGACGAAAAAGACATTCCTAAAGTTGGAACAAAGCCAAACAGTGGTTTCAAGGCAGGAAAATGGGATGTTACGCCAAGTACATCGACAGTACTTAAAGGAGGCGAGGTTTACACTTACACCTATGCTAAGAAGGATGCCATCTCAGTAACAGTAACCTTCAAGGTAGTAAACGGCAAATGGAATGATAAAACGACCAAGACAAAGTCAGTAACTCTTAAAGGTGTGG
>CAMNEA010000045.1 GCA_946536145.1 uncultured Butyrivibrio sp. | reverse complement strand
ACGCTTCCAACTACTCTATTCTCCCCAGCATAGCTGGGGGATTAGACTTTTCATTTAGTTATGTAGGAACACCATTACTTCAGAAATCTGATCGAGCTTATTATGGGCAGCTCCTTGGCTTTACCACTGAATACCTGAACAATTGCAATAATCTTGACAACAAAGAGTATCGCAATCAGAATGCCTCCGGCGATCCATCCAAGAACCGGGATTATGAACAAAAGTGCCACGAGAATAGAAGCTATATCAAGCCTTATGGCATTCTTGATATGGAACTTAACAAACTGTGACTCGCTTACATAGATGCCTGCGATGATACCAACAACAAATGAAAACAGATAAGGTACCACTGCAAATATCTTATTGTCTGCAATATCCTTGGGGTCAAACTCTGAGGTGTGATCCTTGGGGTCATAAGCTACATATGGCTGAGGCATAACGCCCTGCCCCTGTGCCTGGTTAAATGCTCCCTGCTGCATAACCTGCGGTGCCACAGGTGTCTGCTGCAATGGCGCTCCTGCAGGCTGCTGGCTCTGCGTCTGATCTGCCTGAGGTTTTACATCGCTAAGAGATGAGCCGCAGTTATTGCAAAACGTTGCATCATCGGAAACTGAAGTTCCACAATTAGGACATATTTTCATCATTTTTCTCCTCCATCTTTTTCCCTAAGCGGTACCGCCTGTTGCGTACTCCTTAGGGCAACCTTTTTCTTGTATATCCAGTACATTTTACATTTAAACAACAATAAATTCAAGAAAGTAAAACTTTTTCGCTTTACTGTGGCAAACTTTAACAGTATAATTTTTTAAAGAAAAAAAGTTGAGGAGGTTTATTTATGTTTGTTGATACCTTTTGGTCGCTTCTCCCACCTATCATCGCGATAGCACTGGCGCTTATTACAAAGGAGGTTTACTCATCTCTTTTCATAGGCATCCTTGTGGGAGGCTTACTCTATTCAGGCTTTAGCTTTACAGGGACGATCCAGCATGTCTTTGTTGACGGCATGATAGCCCAGCTCTCGGATTCATGGAATGTGGGCATTCTCATCTTCCTCGTGATCCTCGGAAGCATGGTCATGCTGATGAACAGAGCCGGTGGATCGGCAGCCTTTGGTAAATGGGCTGTCTCCCATGTAAAGACGAAGGCCGGAGCCCAGCTCGCAACCATTGCTCTTGGTATTCTCATCTTTATTGATGACTATTTCAACTGTCTTACAGTAGGTTCTGTAATGCAGCCCCTTACAGACAAGCACCGCATCTCAAGAGAAAAGCTTGCTTACCTTATCGATGCAACTGCTGCTCCTGTATGTATCATCGCGCCGATCTCATCCTGGGCTGCTGCGGTAACCGGCTTCGTTGATGGCGCAAACGGACTTACACTCTTTGTAAGGGCGATCCCATATAACTTCTACGCTCTTTTGACGATTGCCATGATGCTCGCTCTCACATTCCTGGACTTCGACTACGGTCCAATGAGACTGGCTGAACTAAGTGCCAGGGCAAACGGAGAATCTGCAAGTAACGACACAAGCTATCTCTCAAAGACAAGCCCTACGGGTGCCGGCGATCAGCCTCATCCGCCTGTTTCTCAGAAAGGCAAAGTCATTCACCTGGTTCTTCCTATAGTGACGCTCATCGTCTGCTGCATAATAGGCATGATCTATACAGGCGGTTTCTTTGAGGGTACAGGTTTTGTAGATGCCTTCTCAGGTTCTGATGCCTCAGTCGGTCTTGTTTACGGCTCTGTTGTTGCTCTTGTTATCACTATCATTTTCTACCTTGCAACGAGAGTACTCAGCTTTAATGAATGCATGAACGCAATACCTGAAGGCTTTAAGAGCATGGTGCCTGCAATACTTATCCTGACCTTTGCCTGGACACTTAAGAGCATGACAGACTCCCTCGGAGCAGCAGGTTTTGTTGCAGGTCTTGTAGCAAACATAGCTGATAACAGGGCACTTATGGGACTTCTTCCCGCCTTCGTTTTCCTTGTTGGTGCTTTCCTTGCATTTGCGACAGGTACTTCCTGGGGAACGTTCGGAATCCTTATCCCGATCGTTGTAAACGTATTTGCTTCCGACATGAACAACGAACTCATGATAATCGCCATCTCTGCATGCATGGCAGGAGCTGTCTGCGGCGACCACTGCTCACCAATTTCCGATACCACTATCATGGCAAGTGCCGGCGCGCAGTGCAAACATATTAACCACGTTTCAACGCAGCTTCCTTATGCTATAACCGCTGCTGCAGTCTCTGTTGTTGCATACATTCTGGCAGGCATCGTGAGGAACTGGCTTGTATGTCTTCCCATTTCGATTGCGCTTATGATCCTTACGATCTTCGTGATTAAAAAAGCCGGCCTTTGGCAGAACTCAAAAGCCAAGCTGTAAACCTTAATTAGTTAAAAAAGCATGTTGCTCGCAACATGCTCGCGCCGAGCGCGGTTGCATTTATGCAACTTATACCATACGCGCGATGTGCAGATCACTTGGCGAGGTTCTTTCGAGCCTAGTGAAATGTCATACACAGTAGTGCGCATCTATAGCAGAGCGTTTTTTGTTTCATAGGAAATTCAAAGGAATTTCCTATGAAACAAAAAAGCAGAAGCCTCTTTCGCTTCTGCTTTTTTAATGACTAAATTAGCTATATGATCAGCAGCAGTACTTCTCAAGCGTCTTTCTGACAGCGCCTTTACCTGCAACAAGTTCTGCAAAGTATCCGATCACAAGGTCTGACAGTCCGACTTCTTCAAGGTCAACTCCGAAAATCGAAGCATCCTTAAGAAGCGGCAGAACGTCTGCCTTTATCTTATCTATATCACTCTCTCCAAGCTTTATATCCGAAACATAGCCTCTTCCCTTCTCAAGGAGCGGATCGGAGCTAAGTTCAAACTCTTTGCCCTCGTCATCAACACCCATGAGGTATCTGAGCCATCCTGCATGAACCATGGGGATATACTTAAGATCATGGACATCAAGTTCATCTGATGCCTCGTAGGCTTTGATCGTCTCTCCAAATCTTATCGCGAGCTTCTGCGATGTATCTGTTGCGATCCTCTGAGGCGTATCAGGCATGAAAACGTTAGGGATACGGACATTGACAACAGTGTCGATGAACTCCTGAGGCTTTATTACACCCGGATCTGTGACAACAGGAAGTCCCTCTGTATATCCGATCTTTTTAATCAGCTTCACAAGACTCTCATCCTTCATCTCATCCGAGATCTTGGTATAGCCGAGTATGCAGCCGTATACGGCAAGAGCTGTATGAAGTGGATTGAGACAGGTGCAGACCTTCATTCTCTCGACCTTGTCAACAGTCTCTTTGTCGGTGAAGATAACTCCAACCTTCTCGAGTGCCGGTCTTCCGTTAGGGAATTTATCCTCGATAACAAGGTACTCACTCTCCTCAGCGTTTACAAAGGGAGCAACATAGGTCTTCATTGATGTAACTACAGGCTCAAGCTCCTCAACCCCGTCCTTTTTGAGGATCTCATTGACAGACTCATCAGGTCTTGGTGTGATCTTGTCTATCATCGACCACGGGAAGCTCACCCTGGACTCATCCTCGATATATGCAAGAAATCCTGCATCTGCCTTGCCATTGCCTGTCCATTCTTTTGCAAAAGCATGTACAGCGGCGTAGAGCTTATCACCGTTGTGAGAGCAGTTGTCTGTGCTCACCATAGCTATCTTCTTCTCGCCGGCCTTAAATCTTGCATACAAAAGAGCTGACACTTTTCCGATATAGCTCTTGGGTGCTTCAGGGCCATTTGCGAAGTCCTCTTTAACAGCCGGAAGAGTCTCACCTGCTGCGTTTACAAGGCTGTAGCCCTTCTCTGTTATGGTAAAAGTGGCAAGTTTAAGCGAATCTGCCGCAAAGATTTCCTTAAGTCTGTCAAACTCTGCCGCATTTGCGGAGTCGAGAATGCATGATTCCGCAATACTTGCTATAACAGATTTCTCAACTGATCCGTCTGCCTTAAGCGTGACAAGGAGAGAAAGATTGTCATGAGGTCTGTACATCTTTTCGATGATCTCATAGTCGAATCCCTCGACAACAGTAATTCCCTTTGTGTTCTCCCCGCTCTCAAGCATCCTCTGTGCAAGATTTGCCTGGAATGCCCTGAAGATGTTGCCCGCACCGAAGTGTACCCACTCAGGGTTTGCTTTGGTTTCCTCTATCATCTTATTTCTGTCGTAGGAAGGTACAAAGAATCCTTTCTCCTTCCAGGCAGCATTGCTATATACACTGCTTTCATTAAGTTTCATTTCAAATCACCTCTGCTTTATTATTGTGAAAATATGTTCCGCGTTTACTCTCACACACCTCTCTGGTGCGATTTCTCGATTGCTTCCCACAGTCCGTTGATATAAGTTGCGCCAAGTGCTCTGTCATAGAGACCGTAGCCGGGCATTGCAACCTCTCCCCAGATCATCCTGCCGTGGTCAGGGCGGATAGGTCCTGTAAATCCTGTCTCGTAGAGAGCCTTGACGATCTCATACATATCAAAGGTTCCGTCAGAAGAAAGATGCGCAGCCTCCTCAAAGTTGGTTGGAGAGATAAACTTGAGGTTCCTTACATGTGCAAAGTGGATCCTTCCCTCAAGAGCTCTGATCATGTGAGGCAGGTCATTCTCAAGACTTGTTCCGTAGGAGCCTGAGCAGAAGGTCACTCCGTTGTGAACATCGTCCACAGCCTTCATGAGTTTAAGGATATTCTTTTCATTGTTTATGATCCTTGGAAGACCAAATACTGACCACGCGGGATCATCGGGATGTATCGCCATCTTTATGTCATACTTGTTGCATACAGGCATGATAGCCTTGAGGAAATATACAATGTTTTCAAAGAGCTTGTCCTCGTCTATTCCCTTGTAAAGCTCAAAGAGTTCTTTTACTCGGGCCATTCTCTCAGGCTCCCAGCCAGGCATCACTGTGCCGTTCATCTCACCGGAGATTGATTCAAACATCTTCTCGGGATTGATAGCGTCAACGGCCTCCTGAGTGTAGGCAAGCACGGTTGAGCCGTCCTCCCTCTTTCTGGCAAGCTCAGTCCTTGTCCAGTCAAACACAGGCATGAAGTTGTAGCATACCATGTGAATATCCTCTTTGCCGAGGTTCTCCAGCGTCTTGATGTAGTTGTCAATGTGCTCGTCCCTGTCAGCAGTTGCTGCCTTGATCGCATCTGATACATTGACTGACTCTATACCGGCGATCTTAAGTTCCTCTGACTCCACGTCCTTTTTAAGGGCCTGTATCTCCTCCTGCTCCCAGAGCTCACCTGCCTGCTTGTTGTAAAGAGTAGTGATAACCCCGTGTACTCCTGGGATCTGTCTGATCTGCCAGAGCTTTACAGTATCGAATTCCTTGCCATACCAGCGAAGTGTCATTTCCATAGAATATTACCTCCAAAATGTTGTGTTTCATTTGCTAAAATAAGATTACTTTTTTTCGGATTTTTTTTAAATAGAATAAATTGTTTCCAACTTTGCAAAAATTGTTGTGCATCGCAAAATAGTGTTGTACACTGTAACCATGAACAACAAACTAAGATCATCCTTTAATACAAGACAATACATGTTATCCTCGGACTTTGAGGTCTTTTACTACTCCGACAGGAACTTTCGCACCTTAAGTCCCCACTCCCACGACTACTACGAGTGCTACCTCTTTATCGAGGGCGATATTACCATGGAGATATTTTCGGGCAAGGACAATACGGAGCGCCACAAGATGTCCCCCGGCGACCTTATGATAGTCCCGCCCGGCACTTCTCATCACGCGATCATGAACGATCCGGATAAGACCTACAGAAGGTTCGTCTTCTGGATCAGCAAGAGCTGCTGCAACTCGCTCCTTGAGGAATCTGTGGACTACATGTACCTTATCCAGAAGGCCGAGGCTTTTCATAAGTATATTTACCACCTGGCTCCTGCCGATTTCCATTTGGTGGAGTCAAGATTTCTGCGCCTTCTCGAGGAGATCTCATCTGACAGATACGGAAGTGATGCCGCAAGACACCTGTGCCTGTGCGATCTCATCCTTACCATCAACAGGATCATCTACGACGACGAACATAAGCGCTCCGGAGGCGATGAGCTCTCTCTTTTCCAGAACATCCTCTCTTACGTCGAGAGCAATCTCGAGGATTCCCTTTCACTCGAGGACATTGCAGGCAAGTTCTTTGTGAGTAAGTATTACATTGCGCATCTGTTCAAGGATACGCTGGGCATCTCACTGCACCAGTACATAATCAAAAAACGCCTTGCCGAGTGCCGCGACGCCATAATAAGCGGCGAGAGCATCAGCAAGACGTATGAGCGATTTGGTTTTCGCGATTATTCAAGTTTCTTCAAATCCTTCAAAAAGGAATACGGGATGTCCCCCAAGGAATATCAGGAATCAAAGGGGACAGTTCTTTTAACTTCCAAACCTCAGTAGACCGCCACATGTTTTTTGGGGCAGGTCTTTTCCCCTGTCCAGGATAGCCCTGAAACTTGGGGAAAAGACATAATAAGCTATCATACATACCATTCCGAATGCAAATGATATGGGAAAGCACAGCATCACATAGGTTCCGTCAAAAAACTTATTTATGATATAGGCGCACGGAATTCTCACCGCCCACAGCATCATGAGGTTGATCACTGTAGTGTACTTCACAAATCCTACGCCGTTTACGATGTTCGAGATACAGTTAAAGACCGCATAGCACCACTGGGACAACAGAACTGCAACAACATATCTTCCTGCGTACATCAGAACCTCACTGTCATTTGTAAAAAATCCCAGGATAGGCATTCTGAAGGAGATAAACAAAAGCCCGAGCGAGAGTGTCGCCGCCCCGTTTAATACAGGAAGCAGGATATATCCTTCCCTTAATCTGTCGAATCTCTTTGCTCCGAAGTTCTGCCCCGAGAAGGTTGACGCAGCCGCTGAAACCGCAGTTATTGCAACATTTGTTATGCCGGTTATCCTCCCTGCAACCGAGGCTCCTGCCATGAACTTGTACCGACTGCCGCAAGGGAGGAATCCCCGCAATATCTTCCGACCACCAGAGCATCGACGGTGGTATATAGCTGCTGCAGTATATTTCCGATGACTATAGGTATTGCGAACATAATGACATTTCTCATTATGTTACCCGATGTCATGTCAATCTTTTTCTTTTTTGGCTTTGTCTGCGTGTTAGACATATCGTAATATTTCCATTCCCGATTTGTGATGACTTGTTGTATTGATCATATCCTAGTACATGGATCAATATTTTTCTAATGATTATCATGCCAAATCAAGGTGAAAATAATTATTTCATGTCATCTCGAATCATGTACTCACTCCCCGCAGCATGCGCGGGTTTCTGAAATATCATTCAGACAGAACATGCGCCGCTGTGTTTCTCCTCGTACATAGCTATGTCGGCTTTTGAAATAACTGCCTTCAAAGTATCGGCTTCACCCGCTGTCGCAATTCCAACGCTGACGGTCAGGTCAAAAGATGCCCTGCTGTTTTGCACTATCTCCTCAAGATGTTTGTTTATCTGGGCTTTCAGATTCTTTACCTTTTCCTCGTCATCGGAAGAAACAAGTACCACAAATTCATCGCCGCCATACCGTGCAACAACAGCTCTTTTTGCCGTATCCCTGCACCCTTTGCGGAGCGCCTCGGCAATCATCTTAAGAGCTTTATCTCCCTGAAGATGCCCATAGGTATCATTGATCATCTTGAAATGATTGGCATCTATCAGAAGCAGATATAGTCTGTCAGCTTCGCTGTTTGATTTTTGAAGCTGCTCGAACGAAAGAGCCAGCTGCTTCCTGTTGTTGAGCCCGGTAAGCGGGTCAAGGGATATCAGCTGATCGATCCAGCCAAGATACAGAAGCAGCGTCGTGAGCGACATAGCTACGCAGGCGAAGGGCATCCTCGGATATATAAACTGAAGTATCCCCGATAAACCGGGTGCAATAGGGAAAAGAGCCATCTTAACGAGGAGATGCCTGTCTGTCTTTTCATCATTTCTGTAAATGCTTATTATGGCCCTGATGCTTGCGATAAACACATAAACATATGAAGGGATATACGTCAGTACAAATAATGCTCCTCTGCGATATACATTGTTCTCATCAACATAGAAAAGGAATCCTGCAAACCAGTTGCCGATAATAAGCAGCCCCATAAGCCAGATAACTGACGAGAGCCACATGACTGTCCTCTTGTCCTTGACCAGCGGAGCCTCCCTCATGTGCTCAAAATACAGGAACCAGAAAAAGCACATCGTGGCAGTGGAAAAGAAATATACTTCCTTGCATGCAAGCATCGCATATCTGCTTCCCGGAATAATGCCACAGTTTATCAGAACAAAGACTGTATCCGATATAAAAAACACCATCTCAGAAATGATCGCCATCACAAAGTTCCTCTGGGCAACCATCTGGGAAAGGCCATTGGTTTTATGTAGAATTATGCTAATGAGCATCAGAGAGGCAGCATTGATCTCAAAATACATCACTGCATACTCAGTCTGCATATCAAGTCCTCCTGTTTACACCACTAAAGCTAATATGAGCCGCCCGGCAAAAGTGCGCCTGCCCAGACCCTGGCTGTGCATTTTGTACAATCAGCTTCGGGGACGCTTGCGCTCAGTCGTTCTTCGTAGCAGTACTAAGGCGCCAGAATGCGTCGCCTAAGTGCTGACGAGAACGATATGCCCGCTCAGCTGACTTGTGCAAAATGCACAGCCAGGGTCTGGGCAGGCGCACTTTTGCCGGGTGTTCGTACTATATTTTATTATACACTTTAAACCATGTATTATCATTATCAGGAGTCAATCTTTTTCCTTCCACAGACCCCCAAAATATAAGTTTCATCTGATACAATAGTTGTAGTACATGTATCATGTTCTCACGAAACCCGCAGGCTGCGGGTTTCTGGAATATCATTCAAGAAGTCATACATGAAAGGGAAGATTATGGCTCTACCACTGCCCCAGGGCAAACAGTTCATGATAACATACAGAAACCTCCCCGGAGATTTTGAGATGCCCTCGATGGAGGTCGCATCCGATCACTACTCACTGGGCTTTATCATCTGCGGCGACAGGAAGGTCATTACTCCGACCATGACATATTATCTGCATCCCGGATATATAAATGCCCTGGCACCTTTTGTATATCACCGCACAGTGCCGGCATCCAGAGAACACTATGAGAACTACCTGATTAAGTTCTCCCCGGAATATGCCAAGAATTTCATATCTGCAGTAGGACCGCAGGTAATGGACAATATTTTCAACGAGCCTCCCAAGAAATTTAGTGCGGCAGATGAAAAAGAACTGTTCACCCTTGCTGGAATGCTACTTCGCACCTACGAAAGAAGCGAAGATGAGAGCCTTGGCGAACACTCTGCCACAGCTTCCTTCAGATGCAGGCATCTTCTCTACTCCATACTCTCTCTTATAAATGACAGGGGCATCTCAGCTCTCGACTCTGCGGCAAGGCACAGCCTGTCACTTTCAGAGCCCATACTTGAGGCTGTATACTATATTGAAAAGAACTATTCAAGGCCTGTTAAAATAGAAGATGTCGCTGCTATCTGCGGCTATTCAGTGTCATATTTTTCAAAGCTTTTTTCAGCGCAGCTGGGCAGGCCCTTCTCGGAGTATCTGTGTCTTACCAGGCTAAAGCATGTACAGAACCTTCTGCTCTCTACAGACATGTCCGTCATGGACATTTCTTTGGAATGCGGCTTTTCCTATCCGGGCAACATGACTGCAAGTTTCAAGAAGGAATTCAACATGACTCCGCTGCAGTTTCGAAAGAAAAAATCCACATAACGCAGCTATTATTTTCGTCTCTTTTTTCATTAAAATCTGATAACAAACGCACCGCTGTTATGCTATGATTAATACAAGTCATCCGCAGTTTATGCGGCCAAAGTCAAGGTTTTACAACAATAAGGAGGTTTACGTACTATGAAGATCTTTAAATGTGAAAAATGTGGCAGCATGGTGATCAAGATCAATAACGCTGCGTGCACACCTGTATGCTGCGGCGATCCGATGACGGAGCTTGTACCCGGCACATCAGATGGCGCTTTTGAGAAGCACGTTCCCGCAGTCACAGTTGATGGCAACAAGGTTACAGTCAAGGTCGGCGAAGTTGAGCATCCAATGATGGAGAATCACTTTATCCAGTATATCTTCATCGAGACCGACAAAGGCTTCATGATGAAAGAGCTTCATCCCGACGAGAAGCCCTGCGCAGAATTTGTTCTTGCTGACGGCGAGAAGGCTGTTGCAGCTTATGAGTACTGCAACCTCCACGGACTCTGGAAGGCCGATATCTGATAAATGGTTGGACCATGCTTTTTGCATGGTCCTGTTTTTTCACTACCGCTTTTTGAAAGGAGGACTCCCTTATGATAAAAAATAATTTTTCCAAACGTCTTATTGCATCGCTCCTTAGTATGACCCTTGCTGCTGCAGCCTTCATAGCAGCTCCGGCAATTACTACGCAGGCTGCCACGTCCAAAAAGGGTGTTTACGTCACAGCAACCTTTGACGGTGCAAAGTGGAATGACAAGAAGTCTGATGAATACAATCAGAAACAGCTGGAGAAAAACAGATATTCCATTTCTGTAAGATGCTCCAAAAAATCAAAGCTGACAAAGGCTATGAAGATGAGTTTCACGATCTATGTTCCCATTGCGGCATTAAAGAAGGACTGGTCAAAGTTCCAGATTGACTGCGGGCTTCAGGTTGGAAACGACAAAAACTGGGGCGGTTATGTAGATTCCAAGTATAATCTCAGACTTGAGAATTATTTTGGTGCGATCGCACTTATTAAGGGTGAGAGAGCTAAAAACTACAAGCAGTCAAGAGCTTCAAATATTGCAAAATTCAAAAAGGCCGGAAACTACTATGTTGTAACCGTAAAGGATATGCCTCTTTCAGACAAACTGCTCTATTTCGACGAAAAGACAAAACAGGATAAAGTCAAAGAACTTCCAACAAACAAGACATCCTACATCACTCCTGATTTTGGATTTGGCGGCGAAGGTCAGAAGATGGATAAGTCTAAGGTATTTGTGACTGATATAAGTGTTACCGCAGCCAAGACCTTCACAATTTCATTTAATAAAAAAGATGAATATGCAGGTGTTTACGGCTGGTGCAGCCGCACAAATAAAGGGGTCAAGGCAAAAGTCGCAACAATACAGTGATCATCAATATTTAGGGCAGTGCAAGGCGCTGCTCTTTTTTTGCCATGATATATGAATTGCTCCATGACTATCGTCATTCTCGCAATTCTACAAATATTCGGAATCCGCTAATTTACTGCGTAAATTGCTACTTCCTCATATTTGTTCGGGTCATAAAGTCAAAATGCTTAACATGCAAGCATGTACGCATTTATGACTTTTGACACCTATATCATGATATAATATCTTCCATGAAAAGAGATATTGAACTTATAAGAAGCGCAAGAAAGACGCTTTCCATAGAGATAACCCCTGATGCAAGGGTCATTGTAAGAGCCCCGAAAAGGCTCCCGGTATCTGAGATAAACCGCTTTCTGGGAGAAAAGTCAGACTGGATAGACAGGCACATCATCAAGATGAAAGAAAGGCAGGAAGAAGCCGAAAATTCATCGGCGCAGCCTCTAAGCCCTCAGGATATAAAGCTCCTTACAACCCGTGCAAGGCGCATAATCCCTGCACGGGTCAGATTCTTTGCCCGGCAGATGGGCGTAACCTACGGAAATATAACCATCCGCATGCAAAAAACCCGCTGGGGGAGCTGCTCCTCAAAGGGAAACTTAAGCTTCAACTGCCTCCTCATGCGCACTCCCGATGAGATCACAGACTATGTGGTAGTACACGAGCTCTGCCACCTCAAGGAGATGAATCACTCGCCAAGATTCTGGGCAGAGGTTGAGAAGGTCCTTCCGGACTACAAAGACAGGCGCAAATGGCTTAAAGACCACCAGAATGAGATCATGATGAAATAGAAGCAGCAGGCGAATGAGCGTAAATGACGCATATCTGACGGCATGAACCGGTTATGTATGTAGTTATCAGTTCAGCCCAAAGCCCCGCTCATAAATAAAATCTCTTCCAAAGAAAAGCTTGCCGTCTGCCCCTTCTTCCACCACAGGAATGTTGACAGGAAGCTTGCCACAAGGAGAGTTACTTCCGAAGACTGTCTCAACAGCCGCAACAATATTGGCGTTCATCGCACCGGCTCCGATGCCTTTTCCACTGTCCGTCGGGTCAATACTTAGACCTGATCCCATGTACGCCAAAACGATTGCATCGGCATTCTGGTAAACTGCCGCATCATAAGGAAGATTCTCGCTCACAAGGATAAATTTTCCTCCTCCGTTATGTACATCATCTATCGCGTTATGAAGAGCAATGAACTGGGCATTCTCTTTATCAAGGACGCTGCCGCCTGATGCATAAGAGAATCCTATAACCACATCTGCAGCGGCTAGTTTATCCTTAAGCTCATCCGGATAATGGAGCTTGTCATCTCCTGATGAGTTGTAGTAATAATCAGTTGCAACATCAGCATCAGCTGCTATGAGCCCCTGTTTTCTCATCTCTTCTACAGCATAGTTCAAAGTGTTTTTGTCGTCCTCAAGTCTTCCAAGTATCACTATCTTCTTTTTATCGCCTGCTACAGGAATGGTGTTGTTATCATTCTTAAGAAGGGTTATTGCGCTGCGGGCAATACTCGTCTCAGCCTCATGATGAGCTTTGCTTCCGACTGTCTCTTTACACTTTGCCACCCTGGTCTCAATATCTTCATCCGCATTGCCATTGCCATCGACATCAAGGATTCCATACTTTGTCTTTAGAAGCAGAATGCGTTTAACGCTCTCATCAATTCTCTCCTGACTGATCTCTCCTGACTCGACCTTTGCTTCAATGCCGGCAATATAGTCATCATAAAACGTTACTATATCCGGGTTATTGAGATCTGCAGGCAAAAGAAGTACGTCAACACCTGCATTTATTACCTCCTTGGCAATGTTTACCCTGTATTCAACAGTGCTGTTTCCGGGAACAAGCTTAGCCTCTTCAATTGCTCCCATCTCCAGGGCATCCGCCACAACAACTCCATTGTATCCAAGGTCAGTGCGGAGGATGTCTGTTATCATCTTCTTTGACATAGTTGCGGGGTAATATCCCTTTGTCACTCCGTCTGCGTATGTAACTTCCTGATCTATTAAAGGATAAGTGATATGAGCTGTCATTATCATGTCAGCACCGTTCTCAATTGCTTTTCTGAATGGAACCAGCTCATTAGCTTTGATCTCTTCATATGTCTTTTCCACTGAAGGAGTTCCTATGTGACTGTCGGTTCCGGTGTCACCATGTCCAGGAAAGTGCTTGTAAGTCGCTATTATATTATTTTTGGATAGTCCCCTGGCATATGCCATTCCAAGCTCCGCCACCTTATCGGGGTCATCAGAAAAAGACCTGGTCCCAATGACCGGGTTATTGGCATTGTTGTTCACATCTATTACCGGGGCATAATCAGCATTGAAGCCCACAGCAGCCAGTTCTTCACCTAAAATCTCACCTGTCTTTTCAGCGTTGACTGCAGCATCTTTAGTAGCACCGATCGCCATATTTCCGTTCATCCTGGTTCCTGCCGAAAGGCGGATTACAATGCCGCCCTCCTCATCAACAGGGGTCAGATACGGTATATGTGTTGAGACATTTCCGATATCGGCATTATTCTCCTGAAGTGCATAAAGAAGTCTTGTTATCTGTTCATTTCCGGTTATGTTGGCAGCATATAGAATGATGCCTCCATACTGATGCTTTTGCAGTGCTGCCCTGAGATCCGGAACTGCATCCAGGTCAGTTACATTCTCTTCGTTCCAGGTGCGCATTGCCGGAATTATCATCTGGGATATCTTCTCATCCAAGGTCATCTTATTTATTATCTTGTCAACTTTTCTCTCTTTGGGACTTCCTGAACCAAAGGCTGCTATAAGCAGCATTCCTACTATGAATACAGCACACGCTCCGCATGCAATAAGTTTCCTGACAGATCCTTTCATAATCTCAACGCTCTCCTTTTTTGTTTATAAAATATTAATCGTCATTGTTTATGTTTTTGAGAATCTCTTCCCTTAACTTTTTTCGGCGATCTAATGTAAGCACTTTTCCGCTGAATCTTATATACGATTCAGAACCGTATCTGGCTATGAACAGCGCAGAATACCTTCCCATAGTGAGGTGAGTCATGAAGAAGCCCAGCTCCTGTCCTGTTCCCCAGGCTTCTTCGATAAAGTTAAAGGCCGCCTCAAGTCTTGCACTGACTTCATCAGGTCTTTTCACATGGCCATCGTGCCCGGAATCCTCTGTATCACCAAGGACAGATTCAAAGTCTGCAACCAGCCTGTCAAGGACCAGTTCCAGCACCGCCAGCCGCTCGTCAAAGGCAGCATCCCCTGCTCTTTTCAGAATATCCTCTTCCATCGTGCCGGACAGAATCAACTCCACAGGATATCTCTCCCTGCAATTGTCGTACAAACGGTAAAAGATTTCAAACTTACCCGCAATATCAGGATCCGCCAGATATTGTCCGATGAGCACCGTATCCACTTCGAATCCCTTCTTTTCATAGAGCTGTATGGCAAGAGAGAGATCTTCCCATCCCCTTGCTGTCACATAGCGCGGTCCTTCCTCATCTGTATTTATGTGATAAAAGCAGGACGGCTCCAGCTCCAGGAATGTGAGTATTGCACCATGCATCATACACTCACGGGCATAGGGTTTCCATGCTTCCAGGCTCTCCTCCACCTTAAGGGGCCTCAGCCTGTCAAGGACTGCTATGTCAAACTCCCTGACGAACCTGTTATATCTTGGAGGGTTCCCGGCCGTCACTATAACCCAGCCAGCCGGAAGCACATGATTTCCAAATTTCTTGTACTGCAGAAACTGAAGCAGTGCAGGAAAAAGAGTCTCAGATACGCAATTGATCTCATCCAGAAACAGGATTCCTTCCCTATAACCGCCATATTTGACGGCGTCGTAGACTGAAGCGATTATCTCGCTGACTGTGTACTCTGAAATGCGGACCTCTTTTTCATCGTAGTCTCTCTTTTCAATATATGGCAGACCTATGGCACTCTGCCTCGTGTGATGGGTCATGGAATATGCTATAAAGCCTATCCCAAGCTCTTCGGCCACCTGCTCGACAACGGCAGTTTTGCCTATTCCAGGTGCACCGATGAGGAATATCGGGCGCTGCTTAATAAGCGGAATACTATATTCATCATCGCTTTTCTTATCAAGATATATCTCGATTGTTTTTCTTATTTCCTCTTTTGCCTGTCTTATGTTCATGCTTCCACCATAACCTTCATTGCCCACGGCGGCAGATTTACTGTGGCTGCGCCATAGGGCATTACAAATGCAGTTTTATATTTGGGCGGAATGTCAGGAAAAATGCCGTCTCCATCAGTAAAATACAATAGTCCTCTCAATCCGGTAAAAAACTTTTCATTCTCCAGCTCCCCGATTCGCCTGAAAACCGGTCTGAAGTCCGTTCCGCCTCTTCCGTGTATTGAGATCTTAGACATATACTTTTTCAGCTCCTCCCTGTCTGATATCACTGTCTCTTTTTGTATCTCACAGTCACACTGGAATATGACCAGCTTTTTACGATCACCTATGTCCAGCGATGCAAACAAAATATCATAGGTCTTTTCCAGGAAATGCCTGATGAGCTCCATGGAGCAGGACAGCGATGTGTCAATCGCAACAGCAAATTCCCTGACACTCCTTCGCTCGCTGTATTCAAGAGGCTCGATAAGTGGCATATCCCCATATAGTTCCAGCCCGTATGTATAGAGCAAATAGTCAAAGCATTCAGGGTCAAGGCGCGGGGTTTCGCAATATATTCCAAAGTGCTTAAGAAAGTAGTCATAGTCTGTATGCCGCCGCTCAATGCCACTCAAAATCTCAGAAAAGTATCCTGCAAGGTCTCCTCTCTCATCCGAGGGTCTTAGTGATCTTTTTAGGGACAGTTCTATCTCGTCTGCAATACCCTCCCATTTTTTACGAGTAAGTTCTTTGCTTGGGATGCCACGGTCACCTTTGCTGCTCCTCTTATCCTTAAGGCACCACAAAGAGTGGTCATCAACCCCAAACAGATCTGCCGGTATGTTTTCCTTCCGTAAATTACCGTAAATCCACTCAGCATTCAGAAACGGGAGCGATCTCTTTAGTTTGTGAGTAATTGACGTCCTTTGGATATCAGCTTCACTTTCACTTCTGTATCGCCTAAGGCAAAGCATTATGTCCCATATGCATATGTCGCAGGACTGATTCCAGAGTTCATGGTCCTTATGAAAGGCTGCTGCAAAGGGATGAAGAAACAGACAGTGCAGCATACTGTGTAGGAAAATGGCAGTCGTATCTTTTCCCTCAGCGAAATCTTCTACCAGCCTGGAGGGATCATAGATAAATGTATCTGCATCTTTTGAAAGCCCGTAACTTACTCCGCTATCCGGCCTTGCCAAAGGCTTTAGCGCATAGATTGCAGGCACAAGGAAAGGGTATGCTCCGGCGAGTTCTTCCCTGCCAAGATCAATGATCTTTTCTGCGTATTCGATGACTCTTTCTCTCTCCACTTTTAATACGCTCCCTCTTCTATATATGTCCTCTGCTTACTGCGATCAGTATTCCTGCTGCCGCATTGACCATTCCGTACTCCTGCAGTTTTGGAAGTATTCCAAGGAGTGCTTCCCTGCCTAAAAGGTTTCTTTTTATAAGGCAGAAAATGCTTTCTTCAGAAAGTATCTGCGCAGCGCGAAATGCAGCTTTATCCTGATTGTCTTCTATATATTTCCTGTATGAGTCTTGCACAACATTACAGTCTTTGGAAGCAGCAAACAGTGCATAGTCGAGTTTTTCTTTTCCGCTTCCTATGCAGTCAAAAATCTCATCATATAAGTCTTCGCCAAAGTCCAGAGTTCTCCTTAGGAGGTCCCTTCCATTTGAATCAAGGCTTAAAGGAATCGGTATCTCTTTTCCCACATGCTGCGCACCTGCCATCCTTGATACAGTTATAAGACCGGGACTCTTATGTACGTCCCTTACAGATGCATTCCTTAGAGCTTCAACAATGGCATCCGTAAAGCCCGGAAACTTCATCTTTTCAGGGATACAGAGCTTAAGATTTGTTTCAGTACCGATTCCGGTGAAAACACTTTTATGAATTCTCTGAGTACCTTCTTTTATAACTATGGTTAATCTTCTGTCTGTATTATTTGTGCTGATCCTGTACAGCATATTTCCAACATAGACTGCAGGGCCACAGCTACTTAGCCATACCGATCGGTCAAATGATGTATCCTCTGCTTCTATCCTGGGATTTTCAAAAATAATTTTTTCACATTTACTACCTGCAAACGCATTTGGCCCAATGCGCATCACCTTATGTGGTACTGTCACAGTCTCATCCCTGTTGCCCGCGCACAGGGAAAGACACAGCTCCTTTCCCTCATCTCTATATAGCATTTTCCCGTCAGTGCAGAATATTTGATTTTCAGGATCCACTTCCAGCTTCTCCAGATCGGGAAAAATATCATTTCTCTCCGGGAATCTGCCCAGATGTCCTGGAAGGCAAAGTCTCTTTATCCCGGGATATACTATCTTTTGCGCAGGCGTAAACGATGGCATAAAGGAAGTCACAGGATCCCCGTCGATGGACTTTGGCACTTCGACCTCCTCCCCATACGAAAGAAGACCCCTGATTATATAATTTCTGGAACCGGGAGATGCTACTCTGTTGATGTGCTCTTTGCACTCGATAATGAAGTTTGTGCCCCTATAGCTGTATTCTTCATTTGACATGATCTGACTGCCCGAAAGATGAATCTGATCAATCATCTGTATTGTTGCCAGTTCTATGTGATTTAAGTTTAACACGTTTATTCCGAAATCTGTAGTGTTGTTAGCATCGTGGAATAATCACCATTCGGGGATAAATTATCCAATTTCAGGCAGAATTTGCTCAATAAATCTCATTTGTAAAAGTTAAATTTCTGTAAAAGCCATAGCTTAAACGTTTTCGTTGTGATATATTAAGGATTATAGCTATTCAAAATATTGTATTTTTCGAGGTGATATGATGAGGAAATTTGAGGGTTACCAAAAGGGCGTCAATCTGGGCGGATGGCTCTCCCAGGCTGATGAGAAGACAAGCCATCACTACGATACCTTTATCGGAAAAGAGGATATTGAGAGAATTGCCGGCTGGGGCTGCGATCATGTACGTCTCCCCATCGACTACATCGTTATTGAGGGCGAAGACGGATCCATGCTTGAGGATGGATATGTGTACATCGACAACTGCATAAGCTGGTGCAGAGAGTTTGGACTTAACATCCTCCTTGATATGCACAACACCTTTGGCTATACCTTTGATCCGCTAGAAGTAAACGGCGACAAGGAGATTTTTTTCCACAACGAGGGGCTCCAGAAGCGCTTCTACACCATGTGGGACCGCATTTCCAAGAGATATGCGAATCAGAAGGATGTGGCATTTGAACTTTTAAATGAGGTTATATCCCCCGATGTTGCGGAAAGCTGGAATGAGATAGCAGACAAGACTGTTGACGTCATAAGAAAGAATGCTCCCGACAGCTATGTTGTGATTGGCGGTGTCTGCTACAACAATGTAAAGAGCGTACCGCTCCTTAATCCTCCCAAGGATGACCACATTGTTTACAACTTCCACTGCTATGAACCCATGATCTTCACTCACCAGCGAGCCTGGTGGATGGATAACATGCCCAAGGACATTACGGTTGACTATCCTGCAACTACTGCTGAATACTCAGAGAAATCCAAGGATCTTGATCCCGACTGGGCAGGTGCCATCATGAAGATGAATGTCAAGGAGACAAGTGCTGATTATTTTGCAGAGCTCTTTGAGCCAGCTGTAGAGGCCGCTACCAAGAACAACGCCCCTCTCTACTGCGGAGAATACGGCGTAATCGATCAGGCTCCGACTCCTTCAACCATCAACTGGATCAGGGATATCCATGATGCTTTTGAGAAGTACGGCATCGGACGAAGCCTGTGGGTTTATAAAGAGAAAGACTTTGGAATAATCGGACCACACTATGACAGTGTAAGAGATGAGATGATAAAGAATCTGTAAGCATTCGTGCTTTGAATGAGTCATTGGGGACGTTACAGTTTGACTCGTTTTGCTTTGCAAAACGAGTCAAACTGTAACGTCCCCACTGACTCAAACTGTAACGTCCCCAATGACTCACTCAAACTGTAACGTCCCCAATGACTGACCCTCCGACTCCAAAAACCCTCATCCTGCATTTTTTAGAGCTGTCTCGCCTTCACCACTTCTGCTGTGATTCTCCATTCTTGCGAGTGTCACCTTTACAATTCCCCTGACAATATAAAACAGGAAGCTGCTTATCAACATTGCTGACAGCGTAACAAGTATTTCATAACCACTCCTTACGAAAAAGAGTTCTCTGATAAAGGAGAAGTCAACAAACAAAGTTCCTGCCAGTGAAAAGATTTCCATTGCCTTTAACAATATTGTATTTCTGATGGTAAACAGCACCAGAGCGCTGACTATAAAGAACAGTACAGAACAGATCAAGAAGCTAATTCCGTTAAAGAGTGTATTTAAAACAAGTGATGATGCCGCCACGCCCCTCGTTGTGAATAGTGAAAAGCCGCTCAGCGCTCCGTATATCATTGCCACTCCAAGTACCAGCGCTGAGAGGCCGAAAACTCCAATTCCAAGTACAACATCATCAATTCCTTTTATTCTTGTTATCTTCCCCATCTTTAATTCTCCCTCACAATCCTTTATCATATTCTCGTAAGCACAGTTTATATTATAATGTGCATAATTATAAAAAGGATAAAGAAGGTATAAAATATCTGAAAACAAAGTCTTATAAATGTATATAGTTGCACCTTTTTTCAACTTTTTTGGTACAAATTTTGCATAAAATGCTCTTTCTTAATCGTTTTCATACACTTTTTGGCACATATTATGCAACATTGAAGATCCTTATGCCGCAAATATGTGTTTCCGGTCTTTTAAGTAAGGTGTCTAGTACACTTAGTCTGTAGCAGGAGGATGCAATATGTTTTTTAACATAATCACAGTACTTATCACAATCGTAAATATCATTGTTCTGGAGCTGTCAAAGAACACGCTCACAGGCTGCTTCTTAGCGCTCATGCTCAGTGTTCTTACAATATCACTTAACATGTTCCTGCACAAGAAGCACCCGCAAAAGAGCTTTTTGCGTATAACTTCTTTTTTTCTTTTCCTATTGCTCCTTGCGCTGAACTATAAGTTGACAGCGCCGCCTTATAAAAGGGTTCCGGCTGTTGAAATAAAAAATCCGCAGGCCACTGATGAAGTATCCGTAAAGCAGGGAAAGGTTGTCGGAGTCTACAATGAAGACAAGTCCGTTCGCATCTTTGCAGGAATCCCCTACGCCGCACCTCCGGTTGGCGATCTTAGATTCAAAGAGCCACAGCCTCCCGCTCCCTGGGAGGGAGTTCTAAGCTGCGACCACTTTGCACCGATGGCAATGCAGCCAAGAGGGTCAGTTATATACGACTCCCTGTCTCACATACTGGGGTGGAATGACTATGAGATAAAATTTGGGGACGAATACCAGGAAGCCATGAGTGAGGACTGTCTGTACCTGAATGTCTATGCCCCAAAGGATAGGAATGATGAACTTCTTCCCGTCATCTTCTATATCCACGGCGGGTCACTGACTACAGGGCAGCCCTCCTATACAGAATACAGAGGTGAGAGCCTCGCCAAAAGAGGTGTCATATTTGTAAACTGCGGCTACAGGCTCGGCGTATTTGGATACTATGCTGCTGACGACCTTAAAGCTGAATCCCCAAACGGTACCACCGGCAACTACGGACTTCTCGATCAGATAGCAGCTCTTACCTGGGTTCATGACAACATAGAAGCCTTCGGCGGCGATCCCGACAGGATCACCATTGCCGGTGAATCAGCAGGTTCTTCAAGCGTCAATGCCATCTGTGTGTCCCCTCTCACTGATGGTCTCTTTCAATATGCCATAGCAGAGTCAAGTGGAATTGTGGCAAAAAAGCCTTTTCACACATTCAGGAATTATGAGGAGGCCACTATTCAAGGTGCACTCACAAGAGCTGAGTTCTCCGCCTCGTCGTCCGATGACCTCAGAAAGATTCCGGCAGATAAGCTCGTTAAGACTATGGCTGACAACTCAGCGATGACTATAGACGGATATGCAATTACGCAGATGCCATATCTGACTTATGAAAAGGGTGAAAACCATGAGAAAGCTCTTTTGAACGGGTTTAACCAAAAAGAAGCAGATGCCTTCATGATGGACAAAAAGGCCACTAAAGAAAACTATGAGAGCCTGCTGGCCGAAGAACTCGGAGACTTTGCAGGCGAGATGGCAAGTGTTCTCCCATACGATTCTCCTCAGCGGGATCAGTACTTTATCGTTGATAGAGGCGGTGAAGCCAAGGGCGCCCTCAATACCGCTTACAGCGCAATGTGGTTTTCCTACTCCCACTACGTCTGGAGCTCCTATATGGCCGGGCAGGGGCGTCCCTGCTATGAATACTATTTCACCAAAACCAACAAACGACTGTCCAACCACCACGCCGGAGAACTGCCTTACGCTTACGGCAACCTCTCCTATCACGATAAGAGCTACGATGAGACAGACTATGCGCTGTCAGAGATCATGCAAAACTACTGGGTGAACTTTGCAAGGACCGGAGACCCCAACGGCGACGGTCTTCCGAAATGGCCCAGGGTCACAAAGGATTCTTCATTGCTTCTGAATCTTGACACAGAAGTTACGCCGATGGAGGATCCGAATCTCAGGCTCTATGAGGTGATTGATAAGTATATGGACTAGGGATGGGGTGAGTTTGAGTCAATGGGGACGTTACAGTTTTGAGTCATTGGGGACGTTACAGTTTGAC
>CAMNEA010000044.1 GCA_946536145.1 uncultured Butyrivibrio sp. | reverse complement strand
AAACCCGCACCAGCTGCGGGTTTCGTGAGAACATGTTACAAGAGGCAAACAAGCCTGCGACGCAGTCGCTTTAGGATGGCTTGTTTGCGGCATTTTTGAATCCTTGATTCAAAAATGCATGACTTCTTGAATGATATTCCAGAAACCCGCACCAGCTGCGGGTTTCGTGAGAACATGTTACAAGAGGCAAACAAGCCTGCGACGCAGTCGCATTAGGATGGCTTGTTTGCAGCATTTTTGAATCATTGATTCAAAAATGCATGTTTTCAAAAGCATGCTATGGAAAAAAATTGAATAAGCATGTATATACAATGATTGTGCATACATGTTCTCGGAGAGTTTTCGCCTGGAGCATGTTTTTTTGTTGTGCATATCTACATGCATTTAGTGAATATTGGCATCGGGCGATGATCACCAAATATCAACGGGATAAATCAGCCAATAAGTATCAAAATGAAATGACCATGCGAAATCAGCTAATTTATAACAATGCGATAGCATTAGATGCTATTGACCTCTTTGGTGCTAATTATTCCCCAATGCTAACAGGGATTTGAACAGGTGCATGTTTTTGCCATACACATCCACATGCATTTAGAGAAATTCTATCCAGGTATGTTTTATGCTAATTCAAGGCATCCACCGGAGAGTCTAAAGAACACTTTGTCTAAAGTCTAAAGGCTGCCGCATTTGCGGCAGCCTTTAACAGCTGATGTCAATGTCATACAGCCTTTATTGCTTTCTTTGGGCACTTGCTTACGCAGGTACCGCAGTGTGTACACTTCTCCTGATCGATACGTGCCACGTTATCCTCAACGGTGATCGCACCGGCGGGACAATTCTTCTCACAGATGTGGCAGGCGATACAGCCTGTGCTGCAGTACTGGTTGACTGCCTTGCCCATGTCCTTGGACATGCAGGCAACGACCTGACCCGCATTGTAGGGAATGAGGTCGATAAGGTGGTGCGGGCAGATCTCTGCGCATTTGCCGCAGGCCTTGCAGGCCTCCTTGTCAACCACAGCCACTCCGTTGATCACATGAATGGCATCAAACTGACAAACCTCTACGCAACTTCCTCCTCCAAGGCAGCCGAAGCTGCAGGTCTTGGCGCCGCCGCCCGGAGCCTGTGCCTGAAGTCTGCAATCAGGAACTCCGTTGTACTCGTACTTACTCTTCGCCTTGTCACAGTCACCCTGACAGTGTACAAATGCCACCATTCTGGTCTGCTCTCCTGCCTCGACACCCATGATACCTGAGATCACCTCAGCTACCGGTGCTCCGCCGACAGGACACTGATTGACTGCCGCCTCTCCCTTGGCGATCGCTGCAGCGCATCCGGAACAACCGGGGAATCCGCAGCCTCCGCAGTTATTACCCGGAAGAGCTTCTAGTATAGCCTGTTCTTTTTCATCTACATCAACATGCAACTTCATGTCCGCTATGCCAAGGATAATGCCGATCACGATCCCGACACCGGCGACCACACAGGTTGCAATGATTATTCCAGTGATCATAGTCAAAATCTCCTTAGTTGATATTTAATCCGTGATATGCGGATTCTTCAAGGTCATATGACTTTGAATCCCTATATCACTCACTTGAGTGCGCTGAACCCTGTAAAGGCAATCGCCATAAGGCCTGATGTAAGAAGAACCATTGGCATTCCCTTAAATGGTGCCGGGATATCGTTGTATTCCATCTTCTCACGAAGACCTGCAAGTATAACGATGGCGATGGTAAAGCCAACTGCTGTTGCAAAGCCAACGACCGTACTCTCAAGAATTCCATATCCATCAGTTACGTTGTTGAGTGCCACACCGAGAACTGCGCAGTTGGTTGTGATCAATGGAAGGTATACACCAAGTGCCTGATACAGAGAAACCACGAACTTCTTGAGGATCATCTCAACAAACTGAACCAGCATCGCGATAACAAGGATGAATACGATGGTCTGGAGATATGACAGATCAAGCGGATTCAATATGAACTTATAAATTATGCTGCAGACAAGGGACGCCATTGTAATAACGAATATACAGGCTGCTCCCATTCCAAGAGCTGTGTCTGTCTTCTTGGAAACACCAAGGAAAGGACAAAGTCCAAGGAACTGACTAAGCACTACGTTATTTACTAGGGATGCGGTTATCATCATCCCAACAAGATTTATAATTGTCTGTCCCATTACTCAGATGCCTCCTTTTCCTTCGCCTTGTCAGCCATGATCTTGTCAGCAGCTGCCTCTTCAGCAGATGAGCAGCAGCCCTCGCCGAACTTGGATGTATCCTTTCCTTTTGCGGCAAGGTTCATCTTGACCTTGTTCATGATGGTGATAAGGAATGCCAAAACAAAGAACGCACCTGCCTGCTGGATAAAGATACTTATAGGCTGATAGGTTGATAAAAAGCTTCCCACTGCGCCGGGAACCACTGTCCCCTCGCCAAGGATCTGAACATCGAAGGCTGTGCCGCCACCTATGAACTCTCTCACAAGACCGATGCAGGTGATCGCGCAGGTAAATCCTATTCCCATTCCGATTCCGTCAAAGAATGCGGGAACAATACCATTCTTGCTCGCATAGGCCTCGGCTCTTCCGAAGATGATACAGTTTACAACGATAAGCGGAATGTACACGCCAAGCGCTGCGTTAAGGGCCGGAAGATAAGCCTGCATAAGCAGCTGAACCAGTGTAACGAATGAAGCTATAACAACGATGAAGGACGGGATCCTGACGGTATTGGGTATCGTCTTGCGAAGTGCCGCGATAACAGCGTTACTGAGAGCAAGAACGAAGGTGGTTGCAAGTCCCATTCCGAGACCGTTTATAGCCGATGATGTAACGGCAAGGGTCGGACACATACCGATCATGAGTACGAGAGTCGGGTTCTCAACCACAAGGCCGTTGAAAAATCTCTCCAAAGGGGTGTTCTGTTTAAAGCCTAAAGCGCCTTTTTTTGCTTCCATGCTTATCAGTTACCTCCTTTCAATACATTCTCAAAATAACTAACTGCGGCATTGACACCCTCGGTCACTGCCTTTGATGTGATCGTGGCACCTGATATAGCCTCAATCTGTGTAGATGCATCAGAGAGCTGTCCGTTTTTAACTACCGAAAAAGCTGTTGCAGCCTTGTCGACGAACTGCGGAACAATCACCTTCTCTGCATTCATACCAAGACCGGGGGTCTCGGCGATCGAGATGATCGATATGCCATTTACTGAGCCTTCATTGGTAATTCCAACGGTGTAGGTTATGAAATCTCCATAGCCCTTGGACTTGACCTGGATGACGTATCCAAGGCCTGCTCCGGATGAATCCTTAGCCTCTTTGACGCTCTCGATCGTAACACCTGTATGCTCAGCTGCTTCTGCTGCTGCAGCCGCTTCGTCCAAAGATATATCCTCAAAGGTACCTGCTGAAGCAAATACCGACTGGTTGGCCTTATCCTGCGCAAGCTTCTCCTGGTAGGCAATCGGGTCTTTGGTCACCTGATATACAATTCCCAGAAGCACACCTGCAACCAATGTAATAGCAAAAAGGATAAGCGCATTTTTTATCATAGCTTTTGTATCATTCATGATCACTTCGCCTCCTTTTTAGCTTTTTTCCTGATACCGAAGGCCCTCGGGATCGTGTACTTCTCGATGAGAGGCACAAGGAGGTTCGAAATGATGATGGCATAGGAAACGCCCTCAGCATTTGCTCCAAGGCATCTGAAGCACCCGGTCAGCAGCCCCAATATCACTCCGTAGATCACCCTTCCCTTTGGAGTTATGGGACAGGTGACATAATCTGTAGCCATAAAGAATGCTCCGAGCATAAGTCCGCCGCCTGCGAGGTGAGCTGCGATATATGAGAAATTAAATCCGTATCCGCCAAAGAGACCAACAAATATCACAAAGGTAATAATGTAGGTGAACGGTATCACGTAATCGATAATACCAAGCGCAAACAGGATCATGGCTCCAAGCACTATGCAGAGCATTGACGTCTCACCGATCGTTCCGCCGGTACGTCCGATTATCATGTCCATTACGTTTACCTCAATGCCATTCTTGAGGTTGGCAAGAGGTGTTGCGCCTGTATAAGTATCTGTGATGAAATTGGTCATGATCGCCGGGAAAGAGATCATGAGAAAGCACCTACCGCCAAGGGCAGGGTTCATGAAGTTCTGACCAAGGCCACCAAAAATCTGCTTTACCATAATGATGGCAAATGCGCTTCCCAGGATCGGAATCCACCACGGCACTGTTGAGGGCAGGTTAAGTGCCAGCAAAAGACCTGTAACAGCTGCGGAAAAATCGCCTACAGTCACGGGCTTGCCCAGCGCTTTCTCATAAAGAAACTCAGCAAGTACTGCCGAAGCCACCGAAAGTACAATTATAATAAGTGCATCCAGTCCAAAATTGTAAATTCCAAAGCCAGTCGCCGGAAGAAGCGCAATTAGAACCCACATCATAATATTGGATGTGGTGGTCTTGGACCTGACGTGGGGATTGGATGACACCCTTCTTAAATCGCTCATTAAACTATCCCCCTTACTTCTTTCTGTTTGCCAGCTGTATCTTCCTCATGCCCTTTATCAACTGAGTGAGCTGACGTCTTGCAGGACAGATGTAACTGCAGCATCCGCATTCGCAGCATTCCATTCCGTACATCTCAAGGAATGCTTTGTCATTGCCATGTTCAACGGCATCCGCCAGATTCTTGGGGATCAGCCTTTCAGGGCAGACCTCAACGCAGCGGGCACAGTTGATACATGCTGACGGCTCAAGAGCAGACACCTCATCCTTGGTAAGACAGGTGAGAGCCGATGCAGTCTTGGTCGTAGGAACATCAAGATCAAATACGGCAAATCCCATCATAGGACCACCTGAAATGATCTTGGCGGGCTCAGTCACAAAGCCTCCTGCATCTTCAAGCAGTTCCCTGTAGTTGGTACCGATCCTGACCTTGTAGTTGCGCGGATCAGCAACCGCGTCACCGGTAATGGTAACGATCCTCTCCATCAGAGGGCGTCCCTCTTTCACTGCTCTGCAGACAGCACAGAGGGTATCCACGTTGTCAACGATGCATCCGACATCAGCCGGCAGCATTGAAGAGTTGATCTCCCTGCCTGTGCAGGCATAGATAAGCATACGCTCAGCGCCCTCGGGATACTTGGTCCTGACGGGCTTGACACTTATCTTGTCCTCATCTTTGGTTAGTTCTTTGAATTTAGCGATTGCATCGGGCTTGTTGTCCTCTATTGCGAGGATGCCCCTGGCGTTAGGGAAGATACTAACAGCAATCTTAAGACCCTCAAGAAGAAGTTCGGGCTCTTCTATCATCCTCCTGTAGTCAGATGTGAGATAAGGCTCACACTCTGAGCAGTTGGCGATGACATAGTCGATCTTATCCGGCTCCTTGGGAGCAAATTTGACAGCGGTTGGGAAACCGGCACCTCCCATACCGACAACACCGGCCTGCCTGACAGCGTTTATCTTGTCCTCGGGAGTCATCTCCTCGTAGGGCTTAGCCGGTTTGAATTCTACTTCATCGTAATTGCCATCGTTCTCAACGATGATACTGTTGCACATGGCTCCTGTCGCAAGCCTTCTGGGCTCAATGGATTTCACGGTTCCCGAAACAGTCGCATAGATAGGCGCAGACACAAATCCACCTGCCTCCGCTATCATCTGTCCGGTAAGAACGTGGTCGCCCACTGAAACAATAGGCTTGGCCGGCGCACCGATGTGCTGGGATAATGGATAAACCAGGTCCCCCTTTGGCAGCACTGCTTTGATGGGCTTGTCCTTGGAAAGCTCTTTGCCTTCGTAAGGGTGTATACCGCCCGTAAATGTACCTCTAGCCATATTTCCTACCCTTCCTCGTCTGATACTTTTTATGTACATACACGAACTGCTTCGTGAATCACGAAGCAGTCCGAATCTCCACACTTACTTATTATAATACTTTTCATGAAAAATATTATGATTAGCATCAATTTTTTGTGAAAAACCATGATTCCGGTATATTATATATCAAGTATATGGGCAATTACATGAGCAGCATACAAACTCATGCCAAATCTGCTCTTCTTCATTCTCTCATTGAGGTCAAAAAAGAGCTTGCCGTCCTCATAATCTCTCTTGAAAAAAGGAGCAAAAACCAGATCCCACTCCACAAGATACTGTCCTTCTTTTCTCGTATAGCAGTTTTGCGGTTTAGCCTTTTCTTTGAAGCCCTTGTCAACAAACTCCGCAAGACTCTTGTGGATTGCCACGTCCTCCTCGGGCAGGTAATAATAGTCTTTGTAATTGGAATAGAAATACTTAAGTTCCTCCTCAATGAGCGGAACCCTGACCACGGCTTCATTGCCCTTGGCCCTAAAATAGCACCCGTCCTCATTACCTGTTATTGACGCAGGAAGATATATAGGCAGAACCAGCTTCATATAGACTTCCTTTTTTACTACCCCATCGATATCCTTGTACTGATTGGCCTGAACCTTGACCGCACGGACAGGAAGGGAAAGAGATGGCTTCTCGCTTTTTAGAGCCTCCTCATCCGTCACAAAGTCAGCCTCTGTGAAGTCCTCATCGGTTCTCACCGAAACCTTGGGCATATTCTTGAACAGGTTAAAGAATATATCGTAGCGCAGCATCGGAAGGAGATCTATCATCCCCTTCACATCCTCAAAGTTATGCAGAAGAAGGAGTTCCAAAAGATCCGGATCTCCGCTGTTTGTGTAGTCCTTGTACACGGATATAAGCTTTCCGCCGTCGTACTTGTCCTGTCTGTCAATTCCGAGAAAGAGCTCGATTGTCTTTTGTCTGCAGTCGGGAAGCCCCAGCTGTCTCTTATAGGGTTTGATCTTCTTGTACAGATCGAGTGATGTCATTCTCGCAAACGGGTCAGAGAGCTTGTGGCTCTCATATTTGTTCTGAAGAAACGGTATGTCGAATCTGTCCCCATTGTAATGTATCAGAATCTTATAGTTTCTGGAAAAGTCGGAAAACGCCGACAGAAGCGCCTCTTCCTGAGATGCATTCTCCGCAAAAAGCTGCTTGACCTGCCAGTTCACTCCGTCGCAGAACGCTACACCTATCATATATACGTCCGCATCTTTCGGCGACAGCCCCGTAGTCTCTATATCGATAAAGAGAATATCTTTAACATCGCAGTCAAGAAGCTGCGGCAGCCTGTCCAGAATTTCTGTATTGATGTCTTTTAACTCTTCAACTGTTCTTATCATAAACGTCCCCTTTTTACCCCTACCTACGTTTATAATTTTATCATAGTAAGAAGAAAAAAGGACTGCGAAAAAACGAAAAATCATTTCTTCACAGTCACTTTTGATTCTCACAATAACAATTACGGCCAAATCGGGGCATACGCACCTATGCAAGGCCTCTTAAGATTTTTTATCAGTTCTTTGGCTTCTCGTAGTAGAAGGAGTTCTTTCTGACAAAGCCGATCTCCTTGTAATTGATGATCTGCTCGGTACTGCCTATGAACAGAATTCCGCCCGGAGCAAGTGTGGAATAGTACTTTCTGAAGACATCGTCCTTGGCTTCCTCTGTGAAGTAGATAAGAACATTTCTGCACACGATGAGGTGATAGTCCTTCGGATAGGGATCGCGAAGAAGGTCAGCCTGTTTGAATGTTACCCTTGACTTGATCTCATCGGCAACCTTCATCTTGCCATCGGGAGTCTCGGTAAAATACTTCTTCTTAAACTCATCAGGAACACCGGCAACTTCCTTCTTGTCGTAGATTCCGGCCTTTGCCTTGGCAAGAACAACGGCATCAAGATCTGTTGCCAATACGCTTATCTGATTAAGAGGAATATGTTTTGAGAGCATCATAACAATGGTGTAGGGCTCATCACCTGTTGAGCAGGCAGCACTCCATATTTTGAGGTTTTTGCCGAACTTGCTCATCAGCTCAGGAACCATCTCCTTGTCCATGAGCTGCCACTGTTCCTTATTTCTGAAAAATTCAGAAACGTTGATGGTCAGATACGATACAAAAGCATCAAGGGCATCCCTGTCCTTCTTGATAAGATCAAGGAAACCATCATACCCCTTGACATCGTACTTGCCAATAAGGGTGTCGATCCTTCTCTTCATCTGCTTTTCTTTATAAGCATTGAGGTCAATTTTGGTCAGATCATAGACGCCTTTTTTAAACCACTCATAATCAACTGCCATAGCGATATACATCCTCCTGATTATAATAATGAACTCCTAACATTTACATTTTATATTAGAAAAGGATGTGTGTAAAATAAAATATGTATAAATTGAATATCGTACACACTATTTGATCTTTCCGCTGCACTTTGCAGAGTCATATTTGTCATTTTTGCTGATCACATTTTTTGACCTTACACTGACGACGTAATACCAGTATTTTTTGCCCTTTTTAACGTTTCTATCCACATAGCTGTTAGTAGTAACTGTAGCTATCTTTTTGTAATTCTCATAATATTCGCTGTTTTTTCCCGTATCAAGTGCGCGATAAACAATGTACTTATTTGCGCCCGTTGCTTTCTTCCAGGTAAGGGTTGCCTTCTTCTTTCCGGGAGTGACCTTCAGATTTTTTGGAGCAGCAAGCTGTTTTATGGTTATACTTACTGAGTTTATAAAGCTCTGAGCTGCGCCTTCAACGGAAAAACCTGCCACGATCTTATACTTGCCGGGTTTACGGTATTTTGTGGAATAACTGAAATTGTATGAATATTTCTTATCAAATTTTCCATTTTTATTCGTCATTCGATAGCTGTCAGTATTGCTGACAAGCGTTGCAAACGGCTGCCCCAAATATTCAAGTCTGTAAGCCTCTTCTATATCCCAGCCATAAAACGGATTTTTCATGGTCGCCTTTACGGGTATTTTTTCTCCTACATAATAAACCGTCTTCGTAGGACTGCTTATATTCACATGGCGGCTATTCTCATCAGTTTCATAATATGCACACGCAGTGAGCTTTGCATTGCAAATAACCAGCATCATCATAATAAATGAAAGTGCAACTAAAAATTGTCTTGAAATCCTTCTCATAGCGTACCTCCTCATATCATAATCCAATATAATTGTCCCATTTATCATAGTGAAAAGCCATTAATCTCAGATTAAATTTTTATTAATAGAACAAGAACAAAGAGTCGCATCCTTAGCGGAGCGTTTTTTGTTTCATAGGAAATTCAGAGGAATTTCCTATGAAATAAAAAACCGGCCTCCACTTTTTGTGGAGACCGGAAATATGATCTGATTATATTGTAAATTACTCTTCTGTCTCTTCGTTCTGCTGTGCGATAACCTTGTCGATGTCAACTGAAACAACATCGCCCTCTTCAGCAGGAGCCTCTTCCTTCTCAGGCGCGAACATAGCCTTGATTGAAAGGCTGATCTTCTTGTCATCCTCGTTGAAGTCAACGATCTTGGCCTCAACCTCCTGACCTACCTTGAGAACATCTGCAGGCTTCTCGATGTGCTCCTTGGCAATCTGAGAAACATGGAGAAGTGCGTCAATGCCGGGCTCAAGCTCAACGAATGCGCCGAAGTCTGTCATCCTTGCAACCTTGCCCTTTACAATGTTGCCAACAGCATATTTGCTTGTGGCATCCTTCCAGGGATTCTCATCATCGAACTTCCTTGAAAGAGCAATCTTGCTGCCGTCAATGCTCTTAACAAGAACCTTGACTGTATCGCCAATCTTGAATGCCTTCTTGGGGCTCTCAACTCTTCCCCAGCTCATCTCTGAGATGTGAAGAAGTCCGTCAGCTCCGCCAAGATCAATGAACGCACCAAAGTCTGTCACGTTCTTGACTACACCGTCAACAACATCTCCAACCTTGATAGTGTCGAAGAGTTTCTTGGCTGCCTCAGCCTTCTCTGCGGTAACAAGCATTCTTCTGTTTCCGATATATCTTCTTCTCTTAGGATTGTATTCTGTTACTACAAACTGGATCTCCTGATCCTGGTACTTGGTAAGATCCTTCTCATAGCTGTCTGATACAAGGCTTGCAGGAATGAAAATGCGAACCTCGTCAACAACTACTGTAAGACCGCCCTCAAGAACCTGAACAACCTTGGCTGTAAGAACCTCCTTGTTGTTGTAGGCCTCCTCAATCCTCTTGTTGCCTCTGTCAAGTGCAAGTCTCTTGTATGAAAGAATGACCTGCCCGTCTGCGTCATTGGTCTTAAGAACCTTGACATCCATTTTGTCACCGGGTTTTACTACTGTTGTAAGGTCGATGCTATTGTCATTAGAGTATTCGTTCTTGGTTAATACACCGTCGGATTTGTAACCAATGTTAAGGATTATCTCATCGGGCTTAACGTCAATAACAGTTCCCTCTACAACCTCCCCTGTGTGAATTGTTTTGAACGATTCGTTAAGCATCTGTTCAAAAGTTTGTTCTGACATAGTTCTGAACCTCCTCGATAATGTTCTTTGGGGTTGAAGCCCCCGCGGTAATCCCCACAAGTCCGACTGATTTAGGTAAGTCCAAATGAAGATCATCCAGTGTCTGAATAAAATATGTATTTATGCATTTCTGTGAACAGATTTCGAAAAGTTTCCTGGAATTGGAACTGTTCGCTCCACCGATCACGATCATGACATCAGCCTTAGATGCGATGGTCTCCGCCTCCGACTGGCGTTCGTCGGTAGCATTACATATTGTATTCACAACATTAATATTGTAACCATAATTATTCAATATTTCAATGGTTTCTTGAAATTTATTCCTGTTAAACGTTGTCTGTGATACAACAGTGTATTCAAGCGACTTGTCGCCATCAAATTCCCTGGCTTTTTCGGGGCTTTCAATGACATATACGCTCTCCCCTGCATAGCTGACAATTCCCTCAACTTCAGGGTGGCTTTTGCTGCCCACAACTATGATGCTTTTACCCTTGGCGCTTTCCTCACCCACGATCTTGTGGATACGCTTTACAAAGGGGCATGTGGCATCTATTATGTTGAGCCCGGTATCCGTAAGTTTCCCCAGTATCTGTCTTGTCACGCCGTGGGATCTTATAACGATTGTTCCATCCGTTATCTCGTTGAGCTCATCGGGATTTTCAATAACCTTTACGCCCTTTCTCTCAAGGTCTCCCACCACTGTCTCGTTGTGGATTATAGGACCAAATGTATAAATATTCGAGTTTCCGTCTTTTATCCGGTCATAGACGGTTTCAACAGCCTTGGTGACTCCAAAGCAGAACCCCGCATGCTCGGCAACAACCACGTTCATTTTACTGCGTCCCTTCTTTATAAAACTTATCTTTCGCGATAAAGTTCGAGGATCCTCTCTGCAACTTCATCTATTGACATATCCGATGAGTCGACGAGGACTGCGTCATCTGCCTGCATAAGCGGAGAATTCTCCCTGTGCATGTCGCGGTAATCCCTCTCGATGATGTCTTTTTCTATTGCCTCAAGGTCGCAGGTCTCTCCCTTTGCGGTCAGCTCATCGTACCTTCTCTTTGCCCTTACAGCGCTGCTTGCGGTAAGGTAGATTTTGAGGTTTGCATCCGGAAGCACCACTGTTCCGATATCTCTTCCGTCCATCACGACGTCAGTGGTCTTGGCCATCTTCTGCTGAAGCGCCACAAGTTTCTTTCTCACATCGCCGTTTACACTGCTGGCGGATGCCATGTTTCCTACCTCTTCGGTCCTTATGAGGCCATTCACATTCTCATCTCCAAGATAAACGACCTGCTCACCGCCTATGCGCCCTATCGAGATCTCGGCACTCTGGCAGGTAGAGCTTATCTTTTCGCTCTCATCAGCGCTTATTCCGTTTCTTATAAGGAACAGTGCCATTGCCCTGTACATCGCGCCTGTATCAACATATATAAAGCCAAGTTCTTTAGCCACCTTTTTGGCTATTGTGCTCTTGCCTGCACCTGCAGGTCCATCAATTGCTATGCTCTTTGCCATCTCTCACATCTCCTTATTAGCTGCAGATTCTCCTGCGAGGTGTCCCGTTGACCACGCAACCTGCAGATTGAATCCGCCTGTTACAGTATCAATGTCGAGTACTTCACCAGCGAAGAAAAGTCCGCTTACAAGCTTTGATTCCATTGTTGAGGGGTCGACTTCTTTCACACTTACGCCGCCTCTTGTAATTATCGCCTCGTTAAATCCTCTCGTTCCCTTTATCGTCATGGGAACATTCTTTATAAGTTTTACAAAAGCAGTCCTCTCCTGCCTTGTTATGCTGTTTACGCTTTTCTCCGGATCAATCTGCGACAGTTCCACCATGACAGGTATCAGTTTCGAAGGGAAAAGACCTCCAAGTGAGTTCTTAAACTGTCTGTTCGGAGCATCTTCAAAATCCCTCAGAACCCGCTTGTCAAGCTGTTCCTCATCAAGAGCGGGCTTAAGATCCAGCAAAAGCCTTCCGGTTTTTTCTTTATCATAATAACAGCTTGCCGTAAGCACCAAAGGACCGCTGACTCCAAAGTGGGTAAAAAGCATCTCCCCAAAGCCGTCGTAAACCGGTTTGTTTTTCTTTTTGCTGCCACCGCCTGTAGCATTTTTGTCATCCTTATCCTGAAATAGTTTCAGTCCGACATTCTTAAGCGATAAACCCTGCAGGCTCCTGCACCAGTCCTCCCTGATCTCGAAGGGCACAAGTGACGGAAGAGGCGCTGCTATGCTGTGTCCAAGGTTTCTGGCAAATTCGTAGCCGTCCCCGGTTGATCCGGTGGACGGGTAAGACATTCCGCCTGTTGCAACGATCACCGAGTCAAATTCGTGCCGGATGATCGGACCTTCCTTTTCCGTGTAGGTTATCTCGGAGACTCTTGACCTGTTTGCCTCTATCGACAGAACCTTTGTGTCAAAGAGCACCGTGACCCCCGCCTTTTTTACTGCATTGTACAGAGTGCGTATTATGTCAGATGAATGGTCAGATACGGGAAAAACCCTCTCTCCCCTCTCAACCTTGAGTCTGCATCCGTGCTCTTCAAAAAAATCCCTGACGGCGGTGCTGTCAAAACCATATACCGCGCTGTAAAGAAACCTTGGATTTCTCACAACGTTATCAAAAAAATCTGTTGTATCACAGGCGTTTGTGAGGTTGCACCTGCCTTTTCCGGTTATGTATATCTTCTTGCCGGGCTTCTCATTCTTCTCAAAGACGGTGACCTGCGCGCCATTTTCCGCTGCAGCAAGAGCCGCCATCATACCGGCGGCGCCGCAGCCGATAACTGCTATCTTATTCATATATCTTCCTGTCCGCTCTGTTTCCGGTTCAAATTTGAAAGATGCATTGACAAATCATCAGAAGCAAAATCTATCTCATCACCAAGATAAACCTGATAGTTGTTCCAGGTCTCCTCGAGCATCTTAAGTCCCGCCCTGACATCTGCAGGCTTCCTCATGCACAGCGCAACGACCAGAGCGTTGATGACGCTTAAGGGTGCCACCAGAGAGTCAACTATCGATGCCATATCGCTCTTGGCAAGTATGTTGCAGGACGAGTATAGATTCATCGGTGAGTGGACTGAGTCCGTTATGGTTATGACCTTGGCATTTCTGTCATTGGCAAACTCCATGCACTTGAGAGTTCTCATTGAATACCTTGGAAAGCTTATTCCTATGACGGCATCCCTGTTGCCGACCCTTATCATCTGTTCAAACATCTCGGTAACATTAGTCGATCTTATGAGAATATTGTCGCCTCTTATGAGACCGAGATAAAAATGAAGGAACTCAGCAAGCGGAGCACAGCTCCTGAGTCCTACAATGTATACCGTTCTCGCCTTGAGGATCGCGTCAACCGCAGTCTTAAAGGCGGCCACATCTATATTATTGATAGTATGTTCTATATTGGAAATATCCGAGCTGAGAATAGAGGATAATATCTCACCCTCCGTACTCTTTCCGAATCGTCTTCCGACCTTCTCGACAGAACCGAATTTATCAGAAACCCACTGCGTCAGTGCCTTCTGAAACTCGGGGTATCCCTCATATCCAAGGCTCATTGCAAATCTCACTACAGTGGATTCGCTCATGCCGACAATTTTGCCAAGCTGCGCCGCGGTCATAAAAACCGCCTGCTCGTAGTGGTCGCAGACGTAGGTGGCAATGCTCTTTTTGCCCTTACTCATCCGGGAGTAGCATTCATTAATCCTGGTAATTACATCAACATCCTGTTCAAACTTCATATTCCTGCGCTATCCCTCAGTTACTAAAAGCCTTGTACGCAGACTCAAGCATGTTTACAGTAGTAGCCTCATCCAGATCATAATCTCCTGTGACGGTCATGCAGCCTGCACCGTGTATGAATATCCACATCTGCATGAAGAGCTGCTGCGCATTTGAGGCGCCCTGGGCGGTTGCCCTGTTGATCTCTTTTACCACATTCTCCCTTGATCCGTTCACAAGGTCATACATGCTCCTGTTGTCGTCACTTTGCTGTGACACGAAAAGAAGCCTGAAAAGATGCGGGTATTTTTGGGCAAAACCGATATAAGCAAGTCCAAGATCCACAAACGGAACCTCATGTGTTTTGGGGTAATCCGCATAATAATCCGAGTAGTACTCGGCAGCCTTATCATAGACATCGCCTTTCATCTCATCCATATTTTCATATATTCTGAAAATAGGCTGTGTCGAACAACCGGCAACGGCAGCGAGCTTCCTCGATGTGATCTGCTCAAAGCCCTCCTTCTTGGTTATTTTAAATGCCGCATTGACAATATCTTTTTTTGTAATGGTAGCTTTTCTGGACATAATTTTCCTCCCAACAAATTGCTGATCGCCATCATTGGTAACGTAGCGTGCGTTATTATTTTACATAAAGAAAATAGCGGTGTCAAAGGGTTTTTTCCGTGATAAACTATTATTATCGGGTGAGGCTTATGAGGGAAGAAAACAACAGCATCAACAAGAACAACTACATTTCAGGTTCGGGTAGGAGATTCGGCGCAGATACAGATGAAGTGTTTTCATATACTTCATTTGAGACCAAAAAGCTCCTTCGATCCTACGCTCCGCAGCCCTGTGCGGATATTGTCGCCGGCGGCGCCAGAAACATCAGCCTGGAGCCCCACGCTGTTTTAAACAGAGGCAGGATAACTCTGTCCTTTAACATATCTGACGGCAGCACCCCTCGTAGCTACGTGTTAAAAGACATCCTCTCATTTCTTTTGTCTGTGCGCAACAGGGAAGCCGTAAGCTACGGCAAGCACCTCTCTTTTGTCCATGACATCAGTGTTTTCACCATGCAGTCACAGAAGATCATACGCTTTCTGACCGCCTATTTCAGGGAGCGCCAGCTTGGCGATGCGCTTCTTTCGCCCTCAGACGGATCTTCAATTTCATATACCTATGCCAAAGGCCACAGCAAACAGATCGAACTTGCAGGCCACGAAATTGACATGTTTTTAAGCTCTATCTCCGGGCTGTATTTTCTGAACACCGATTTCAGGTCCAGATATCATGAAGAGAGATACCTTGAAATCTCTGCTGATTTTCCTCCAATAGAGCTTTCAATCGAAAAAACAAAGCGAGGCATAAGCTTTGAAGCAAGCGCCTTCACCTTATTCGAGGGGCAGTCGAAGATATATTTTGAAAGACGTAAAAAGCTGCATGTTGTCGATGGCGAGAGCGCAGAGTCTGTTCTTCCTTTTCTTCGTTTTCTCTGCGCGCGACGGACAGAGAACGAACTGTTCATCTCTGAAAAAGACCTGACTCTCTTTTCCACAGGTCTTTTCCCTGTGCTCGAGCAGTATTTCAACATCAATTCGGAGGGCTTTGAGGTCTCTAGGTATCTGCCCCAGGTTCCCTCCTTTGAATTTTACATAGACATGCCGGTGGACGATGAGCTGACCTGTGATATCCACGCCATCTACAGGGAATCGTCCGGTGATAAAAAGATGCTGCGGATCCTTGCAGATGATGACAGCGAAGATGACGGCATAAGGCGCGACCTTTACCAGGAAAGCCGAATCGCAGGTGAACTCGCGTCATATTTTGATGATGTTGATAAAGACCGCGGGCTTCTTGTCATATCCGGCAGAGACAATAACAATGACCGTATCTATTCCTTTATATCAGAAGATATCTTTTCGCTCGAGCAGCTTGGCAGGGTCTATCTTTCAGACAGCATAAAGTCCGTGCGGATAACGTCTGCGCCCAGGGTAACACTTGGAGTTTCTGTGGAATCAGATCTTTTGCAGCTGTCCATAGTCCCCCAGGAGATGAGTTTAAAAGAGCTTGATGAAATCCTGAGTCGCTATGACAGAAAGCGCAAGTTCTACCGCCTTTCAAACGGTGATATACTAAAGCTTCGAAGCGAAGACATGGAGCTTTTGTATTCATTAAAAGACGGACTTGGGCTTTCCTCAAAGGATATACTCGAGGGCCACGCCGCAATACCGAAATACCGCGCCATGTTCGTGAACGATCTGTCGGAAAAATCCTCCGACTATGAATATGCAAGGCTTGTTCGGGGCGGTGACTTTAAGATGCTTGTCAGCTCTTTTGTCGAAACAGACAGCGCATCCTTTGAGATCCCCGCAAGTCTTGAGTCAGTACTGAGGGACTATCAGAAGACCGGCTTTAAATGGCTGATGTCTCTCAAGGCCAATTCCTTCGGTGGGATACTTGCCGATGACATGGGACTTGGCAAAACGCTTCAGGTTCTTGCGATGCTTCTTTATTTAAAAGAGATATCTGCCGCAGCCGGAAGGAAAAACTGCTGCTCTCTCATTGTCTGCCCTGCTTCCCTTGTTTATAACTGGCAGCACGAGATAAAGAAGTTTACCAAGGAGCTAAACTGCGACCTCGCCGTTGGCATCAAGCCCGACAGGGTTCGGGTCACGAGTGAGATCGATGAGGAAAAAACCGATGTGATAATCACTTCCTATGATCTGCTGCGGCGCGACACAGATCTGTACAAATATCTTAACTTTGAGTGCCTTATAATTGATGAGGCGCAGTTTATCAAGAATCCAACGACGCAGATAGCAAGAGCTGTCAAGTCAATCAGTGCATCCTTCAAGGTAGCGCTCACAGGAACGCCTATAGAAAACAGGCTCAGCGAGCTCTGGAGCATATTCGACTTCTGTATGCCGGGATATCTCTTTTCCTACAAAGGCTTTAAGGAAAATCTCGAGATACCTGCCATATCAGACGGCGACGAGAGGGCGATGCAAAGGCTAAAGAGAATGATAGCCCCGTTTATCCTGCGCCGCCTAAAAAAAGATGTACTAAAAGACCTTCCCGACAAGCTTGAGGAAAACATAATCACGAGGATGACAAAGGGACAGCAGGATCTGTACAACGCGCTTATACAGAAGGTGAGACTTCTGGTTGATTCCAAAAATGATAAAGAAATAGACCGTGACCGGATCACGATCCTCTCAGAACTTACACGTCTTCGACAGATATGCTGCGACCCGGGTCTGATATACGAGGGGTACGACGGTGGAAGCGCCAAAGCCGATCTGTGTATCGAGATGATAAAGAGCGCGGCTGAGAGCGGGCACAAAGTACTGCTCTTCTCCCAGTTCACCTCTATGCTCGAGCGCCTGTGCGTCCTACTCAAAAAGGAAGATATCTCCTACTATCTCCTTACGGGTTCAACGAAAAAGGAGGATCGAATCCGAATGGTTGAGGCCTTCCAGGAGGATGATACAAATGTCTTTTGCATATCCTTAAAAGCCGGAGGCACAGGGCTCAACCTCACAGCTGCCGACATTGTTATCCACTTCGACCATTGGTGGAATGTGGCAGTCGAGAACCAGGCCACCGACAGAGCTCACAGGATCGGGCAGAAAAATGTGGTGACAGTCTACCGTATAATTATGCAAAATACAATTGAGGAACGGATAATACAGCTGCAGAACAGAAAGAAGGAACTCTCAGATCAGCTTCTCAACACAGGGGCCCTTGGAGCTCCCGCCCTCAACAAAGAAGAACTCCTTGAGCTTCTGGGATGATGTTCTTGTCATAGGCCGGCTCGGAGGCCAAACATGAATTTGGGATGCAGATTTAGATTTGATATCAGGAGTTACAATAAATACGAGGAAGGACAAAGGTATGAGTGACTCAGTCAGGAAAAACATAATTTTAATAGGAATGCCGACATCAGGGAAAAGTACCGTGGGAGTCATAGTGGCCAAGGTTCTCGGGTACGGATTCGTGGATGCGGATATTGAGATACAGAATAAAGACGGAAGAAAGCTTTCAAAGATCATTGAAGGAGAAGGCTCTCTCGAAGATGTGGTAAAAGACGTCCTTGCCGCAATAGATGAATTTAGCTGAATCCTATTTGACAATTTCCCGAACATCCGGCAAAAATTTTCTTAAAATAATATAAATTATATCGCTATACAGTTTATATTTTCCCCCTTGTGCTATAATAACAAGACAGGTCTTGTATATATATTCGCATATATTTTTGAGACAGGAGAAAACAAAATGAGCAAGAATGAGGGAAAATCATCACAATCAACTACTGCGAAGAGAAGAACAAGGAAGATAAGCACCAAACTCCTGACGTTTATCATTCCCGTAATTATCATCACAGTAACTGCACTTGTCTTTATCGCTGCTGAAGCTTCAAGGCGGCGAATGACAGAAATGGCCACAGAGACTCTGGAGTCTTCCATCTCCAATCAGGCCGACAACATTGAGGCATGGCTCTCACAAAACCTTGAGTACTTCTCAACGGTCAAGCACTCTCTCGAGAGCATGAACCCTTCAGAGGAAGAGCTCACACATGTCCTTGATTCTTTCTATGGCTATAATTCCGATTCGCCAAAGGGCTTCTACATCGGAACAACTGACGGCAAGCTATACAAAGCAACCGAGTCAGACATGTCCGATTCCAATGTCACAGACAGCACCTGGTTCAAGCAGGGTCTGAGCCGCATTGCAATGGCATACGGAACCTCCTACACCAATGACCAGGGCGAGACTGTTATCAGTGCCACAGGTATCCTCAATGACGGTTCAGACCTGATAAAAGTCATCGGCGCTGATGTTTCCCTTAACAAAATAACGATCATCGTAAACTCAGGTGTTAAAATGGACGGCGCAAGCTCCTTCCTTGTGGACACCAACGACAACAAGATCCTGGCACACAGAGATATGAATCTTATAAACACTACTTTGTCGGAAGGAAGCGCCGACCCTGTTCTTTCAGCTGCAGCCAAAGCCATTTCAAGCAGCGATCTTAGCAGCAGGGAAATCGGAAATTATATGCTTGCATACTCCGAAGTTGCAGGAACTGACTGGGTGCTTGTTTCCTATATCCCTACAAGCATAATTCTCCGCTCCGTATCTCAGATGGGAATGATGCTCACCATTGTAGGCATAATTGCTGTTATCATCATCGTGCTGCTTATCCTCTTCGTTGTAAAAAAGGTTATCGCACCGCTTGGTCATATTTCAAACAACATCAAATCGATGTCCGAAGGAGACTTCACAATCTCTGTTGACTCTTCGAGCAACGACGAGATCGGTGTCATGGGAAGTAAGGTTTCAGACTTCGTTGCAGCAATGCGCAAGATGCTCTCAAGTATCAGCGAAGAATCCGACAAACTTCAGGAAGAATCCGACAACAGTGACAGGGTATCCAAGACAATGTACGAGGCATCCCAGTCACAGGCTGAGGCAATGAAGCAGCTCAATGATACCGTTGACCAGCTGGCAACTGCTGTTAATGACATCGCATCCAATGCCACTACTCTTGCTCAGGTTGTTGCGGATACAAGAGAAAACAGTGACAAAGCTAATATCAGCATGAAAGAAACCGTAGGCATTTCTCAGAAGGGTCGTCAGGACATGGAAAGGCTGAGCGATGCCATGAACGGAATCTCAGATGCCAACGAGAGGCTTGTTGAATCCATTAACAAGGTTGGTTCAGCATCAGAAGAGATCACAAACATAGTCGGAATGATTGGAGAAATCGCCGAAGAGACCAATCTCCTCTCCCTCAACGCAAGTATCGAGGCTGCGAGAGCAGGCGAGGCAGGAAAAGGATTTGCAGTTGTCGCAACACAGATTGCCAAGCTTGCCCAGACTTCAGCTGAGAGCGCACAGAACATCTCCAACCTCATCGACGAAGTCAGAAGACTCATCGGCGAAGCCGTCGGTCAGGCAAATGAGAGCGCTGAGAACATCAAAGAGAACTCCGAACTCATTCACGTTGCTGTCGGAACCTTTGATAAGATCTATACAAACATTCAGGAATCCAATGGTCTCATTGAGGCAATGCTTGATGATATCCAGAAGGTTGATGATGTAGCTACCAACGTAGCTGCCATCTCCGAGGAGCAGGCAGCAAGTGCCGACGAGATCCTCGCAACCAGTGAGAACATGGTTGAAATGGCCAACAACATAACAAGAAGCAGCCAGGATGTAGCTGATAACTCACATGAGCTTGCCGCAACATCACAGACTCTTACATCCTACGTTCAGAAATTTAAGATTTGAGGAGGCATGACTTATGAATAAGAATAAACACTTTAAAACTATTCTGACATGTATTCTCGCAGGTGTTCTTTTAGCTCTTTCCATAACCGGATGCGAGAGCAAATCCTCTTCCGGAGGAAGCATCGACGGCTCAGGCGTAAAGGTCTACTTCTCCACGCTGACACTCGATAATTTCAAAGAACTGTTAATGAACTCCGTAATAGATGCGGGAGCAAAGGCTGGTGTTACAGTAGATGTCGGAACACCTTGCGTTTCTGTTGATGAACAGGTAGCACAGATTCGCGATGCAGCTTCAAAAGGATATGACGCCATCATCTGTAATCCGGTAAATGCTGATACTGCTCTTCAACTTGAAGTTACAGCTGGCGACATTCCGATCATTTTCACAAACTCACAGCCGGATTCAGCATATCTCAAACCGGACAAATATATGTATGTTGGAAGTTACGAGATTGACGCCGGAACAATGCAGGCTGAGTACGTGTGGAACAAGCTCGGCAAGCCCTCCAGCATCAACGTAGCTCTTTTCCAGGGTGAGCCCTTACATCCCGCAGCCGCCCTCAGAACAAAGGCTGTAAAGAAGTATTTCAGGGATAACGGCATTAAAGCCAACTTCGTATTTAACGACACAGCATACTGGGATACTCAGAAAGCTGCAGATGAGTTCAAGATCTTCCTCAAGACCAATCAGCCTTATGACTGCGTCATCTGCAACAACGATTCAATGGCTATCGGAATCATACAGGCCATGGACGAACTGGGAATCGATTACAACAATATCCCTGTAGTCGGTATCGATGCCACCACTGAAGGCTGTCAGTCAATCCTTGACGGCAAGATGCAGTTCACTGTATATCAGTCAGCTAAGGGTCAGGGCGCATCCTGTATCGAGACCGCTGTTGCCCTCGCCAAAAAAGGCACCGCAAAAGATGTTGAGTATGTAACAGAAGACGGATTGTTTGTATGGGTTCCCTTCGCTCCCGTCGACAAATCAAACGCTTCTTCAATCCAATAAATCAAGCAGAACGGGGATGCCGCTTTCAAGCGACATCCCCGTTCTTTAATGAATCGCCCTTCCTTTTTGGATATACTCGTTTTATGTAAGTGTGATGATCCCACCACCCAGGACGATATCACCGTCGTAAAGGACTGCGGACTGTCCCGGCGTTATGGCTCTCTGAGGCTCATCAAAGACAATCCTTGCTCTTCCATCATCAAGGGCAGTCAGCGTTGCGGACTGCTCTTTGTGCCTGTAGCGTATCTTGGCAAGGCACCTGTAATCGCCCTTTGGTTCATCTCCTGTTATCCAGTGGAAATCTCTTACCATCACCTCTTTTGAAAAAAGATCTGCATCATCCGCAAGGATGACCCGGTTGCCTTCAGGGTCAATTTCTTTTACATAGAGCCTTCTGTCAGCCGGGATCCCAAGACCCCGTCTCTGGCCAATCGTATAATTTATGATGCCCTCATGTGTCCCAAGGACATTGCCCTCAAGATCGACAAAATCTCCTTTGGGATATTCCCTGCCCCGATATCTCTTTATCATCCCCGCATAGTCGCCATCCGGCACAAAGCAGATATCCTGGCTGTCCTTCTTGTGACTTGTCACAAAGCCGTTGTCCTCGGCAATCTTCCTTGCCTCTGCCTTAGTGAGCTCTCCCAGCGGGAAGAAGGTATGTGCAAGCTGCTCCTGCGTAAGGTCATACAGCACATAGCTCTGATCCTTGGACAGGTCCCTCGCCTTGAGAAGGTAGTATTTTCCGTCCCGCTCCTCAATCCTTGCGTAGTGCCCAGTAACTATATTGTCATAGCCAAGTTCTGCCGCCTTCTTATAGAGGATGTCAAACTTAAGATACCTGTTGCACCTGATGCAGGGATTCGGCGTCTCTCCCCTCTCGTAGCTGCACACAAAGGGCTCAATTACCTTGTCACGAAACTCAGCTTCATAGTGGTATATCTGATAGTCTATTCCGATCCGGTCACAGACCGCCCTCGCGTCATCCGTGTCCTTCTTGGAACAGCAGGTTCCAAACAGATCCTCACCAATCATGTCATTCTCATAGAGCCTCATTGTGCAGCCCATACACTCAAAGCCCCTCTCTTTCATCACAAGAGCAGCAACCGAGCTGTCCACTCCGCCGCTCATAGCTATCAGGGCCTTTTTTGAATTACTCTTCATATCATTGTCTTTCATATTTTTAATTAACCTGTCCGCATAATCCTTGCCGGCTATGCATATTAGTTCTCTTAGCATTTTTAAAAAAGCATGATTTCATCTAAGAATACATGACTTCAGGGCTTCATTTTCCATCAGGGAAACTT
>CAMNEA010000043.1 GCA_946536145.1 uncultured Butyrivibrio sp. | reverse complement strand
GCGGTTTAACCATCTCAATGTACCAGTCGCAGAACTCATCCCAGATAAAGTCATATACCTTCTGAACCGCGATCCCAAGCTCAAACTTCTCCATATTGTCGGTAACTTCACGGATAGTATTGTTGAGCCTTGACAGGATCCAGTGATCAACAGCTTCAAGGCTTCCAGGCATTGTCTCCGAGATTGCAGCTGCCTCATCCTCTCCCATGTTCATCATGATAAACCTTGAGGCATTCCATACCTTGTTGGCGAAATTGCGGCTGTTTTCAACTCTCTCATTGTAGAAGCGCATATCGTTGCCGGGTGCGTTGCCTGTAACGATCGTAAGACGAAGCGCATCGGCACCGTAATTCTCAATAACTTCAAGAGGATCGATTCCGTTTCCAAGAGATTTGCTCATCTTCCTGCCCTGAGAGTCCCTTATAAGGCCATGGAAAAGAACTGTCTTAAAAGGATAGGTTCCCATGTGTTCATAACTTGAAAAGATCATTCTGATAACCCAGAAGAAAATAATGTCATATCCGGTAACCAGCACATCAGTAGGGAAGAAATACTTAAGCTCCTCTGTCTCATGAGGCCATCCAAGTGTCTCAAACGGCCACAGCGCAGATGAAAACCAGGTATCAAGCGTATCAGGATCCTGTGTAAAGTGCTCGCATCCACACTTTGGGCATACCTTCGGCATCTCTTTGGCGACAACAACTTCTCCGCACTTGTCACAGTAATAAGCAGGTATACGGTGTCCCCACCAGAGCTGTCTCGATATGCACCAGTCCCTTATATTGTCTGTCCAGTTGAAATAGAGCTTATCCATTCTCGGAGGAATAAGCTTTATCTCACCTTCCTTAACTGCCTTAACTGCAGGCTTAATAAGCTCATCCATCCTTACGAACCACTGAGCCTTGATCATAGGCTCAATTGTCGCATGGCAGCGGTCATGAGTACCTACGTTGTGAGTATAGTCCTCTATCTCAACAAGAAGTCCCATCTCATCAAGTTCTTTGACAATAGCTTCCCTGCAGGCATATCTGTCCATGCCCTCAAACTTACCGCCGTTTGCATTGATGGTTGCGTCATCATTTAAGATGTTGACCTCCTCAAGGCCATGGCGCTTTCCAACCTCAAAGTCATTGGGGTCATGGGCAGGAGTGATCTTAACAACACCTGTACCAAATTCCATGTCTACATACTCATCTTCAACAATAGGAAGCTCTCTGTTCACTATCGGCAAAAGAACTTTTTTGCCCTTAAAGTTCTTGTATCTGTCGTCAGCGGGATTGACCGCAACAGCGGTATCTCCGAGCATTGTCTCGGGACGTGTTGTGGCAAATTCAATAAAATCAGTATCTGACACGGTTCCGTCTTCATTAATTACAGGGTACTTGATATGCCACAGATGTCCGCTCTGCTCCTCATACTCAACCTCTGCATCAGAAATAGAAGTCTTGCATACAGGGCACCAGTTTATGATCCTGCTTCCCTTGTAGATATATCCTTTTTCATGCATCTTGACGAAGACCTCTGTAACAGCTTCGTTGCAGCCCTCGTCCATCGTGAAGCGCTCTCTGTCCCAGTCGCAGGAAGAACCCAGCTTTTTGAGCTGTGATACTATGGTTCCGCCGTACTCCTTTTTCCACTCCCAGGCCTTCTCAAGGAATTTCTCTCTTCCGAGCTCCCTCTTGTCGATTCCCTGCTTTTTGAGCTCATCGGTTATGCGAACCTCAGTCGCGATACTCGCATGGTCGGTTCCGGGCTGCCAGAGGGCATTGTAACCCTGCATTCTCTTCCATCTTATAAGAATATCCTGAAGAGTCTGGTCAAAAGCGTGTCCCATGTGAAGCTTGCCGGTGATATTTGGCGGCGGAATTACTATTGTGAAAGGTTTTTTGGTCTTATCCACTTCGGCGTGGAAGTATTTCTTCTGCTCCCATTTCGAGTAGAGACGATCCTCGATTTCCCTTGGATTGTAGGTTTTTTCAAGTTCTTTCTTCATCTGATAAATCTCCTCTGTATTTATTCTAGCTGTGCTGCGCTTCGTTAAGCGATTTCTGCGATATGATGGCTCTGTGCAGCAGGACTACCTCTCCCTTTTTGTGTTCCTTGACATCGTACAGGGCATTGTCTGCGGCATACATATAGTCCCAGAGCTTGTTGGTCTCACTCGGCACTGAGTTTCTTATGCCCTGAGACACCGTTATATCACCGACAACTTCGTTCTTCTTTGCAAGAAGCTTCATTGACAGGACATGGTCCCTGATGGTTGTGGCACAGTTCATGATAGCCTCATCAGTCATATTCTCATATAATATCACAAATTCGTCTCCACCGTACCTGAAGGCGTGTATTTCCTCAAAGGCATCGGTAATATTCCTTATAATATCCGCAATATTCTTAAGACACATGTCTCCAAGCTGGTGGCCATAGGCATCATTGTAATGCTTGAAATTGTCCACATCCAGTATCTCGACAGCAAGTGAATACTGCCCGGCGTAGGCTTTTTCAAAAGCAGCGTCAGCATACTTATTGAGACTGTATCTGTTGCCAAGGCTTGTCAGCGGATCTGTCTCCGCCTGCCGCTGAAGCCGTCTGTTTTCATTTTCTATGGAAGTCAGCCTGTTCCTTATATTCATAAAGAACTTGTAGTTGGCTATAGATTCTTTTTCCTGTTCGAGAGACGCCGCGTAAAACTCCTCAAGGGCTTTGATCCTCTCCTCAGGCATTTTCATGATCTCATAAAACTCAATCTTCAGTTTGGCATATCCCTTTTTAAGGTTCGGTATTCCAAGTTCTTCAAGGCTCTTACCCGCATTTTTGATTATACGCTTAACCTCTCCGTATCTTCCAAGCTTGATCAGGAACCTGCATACACCATAGATATCTTCCATGAAATCGAGTGGGAATGTACCATTCTGAAGCTGTAGGGATAAAAGATCAGCATATTTTTCGAAAAGATCCATCTCTCCGAGATAATAATAGCCCCTCATCCTTATATCAAGTACCGGAAGATCCACAAACAGATCAAGGTTGACGCCCTCTGCCTGTTCGAGCTGGTCTATCCCCTGAAGGCATTTCTCGACTAAGTCGCGCTTTGCAAGAATCATATAGCAGTCCGCCTGAAAGCAATAACAGTAAAGAAGGTTTCTGTAATAGAGGCTGTCCTTCTTGTCGCGCCGTATACCCTTGTAAGCCGCCCTTATATGTGAAAGAGCCTGTCTGACCTCTCCATTGTCATAATAAATCTGCCCGATATTAAACTGCAGCATACCCGGTACGCTGCTGACCAGGTTTATCTCATCACAGTAGCGAAGACCGGTCAGAAAAAAGTCAAGAGCGATATCATTGTTGCCATGGCTCAGAGCATCAATCCCAAGGAGGTTGTAGCATCTTGCAAGGTGCTCGGAATCCCCGCTGTTCTGCAGGTATTCGATTGCCTTAAGAAGATAAGTGCTGAACTTGCGGTAGTCAGTACTTAAAAGGTAATAAGCATCAGACAAATAGTAGAAGCTGTATCCCAAAAGGTTGTCATCACCGATTTCTCTGGCTCTCTTCAACAGTCTGTTGCAGGCAGCTATAAGATTCCCTGACATCTTTGCTCTTTCGGCAAGCAGCTCATTATTTAAGAGGACAACATCTTCACCATAATCTTCTATCTTCATGTTATAACTCCAATTACCACGGGCAAAATAAATATTCTAATATTTTACAACATCGCGTCCTGTCTATCAAGAAAGTTATTGATATGCCCGGAAGCCTGATATTTACTGGGTTTCTCATGTTTTTATGACGATTGTGTCATTTATATTTTTAGTTTACATAACTATTTTGACCATATCAGTCTATCATATCTGTTTTGTCGTTTTATCCGCTCCATTTATCAGCCTATTTGAATCCCCTATTTATGCGGTTTCAAAAATTACCGGTCAAAATAATCCCCAATTTCCACAGAGTTATCCACATGACAAGTACGTCGTTTAGAAGTAACTTTTATATCATTTTTCTGTCATATTCGTGAATATTATATACAATTCTACACAATTCATCAATTTATTAGGTTTACATAATTACACGTCTAACGCAATTTATGTAAACAAGTTCGCGGAAGTTTTGCGGTTATTCCCTGTTTTTCGTGCTGATTTCATTGATTTTTCCGCGCCAGAACTGGGTTGTGGCTATTTTGACCGTATTGGTCGAAATTGCTTTTACAGCCTTCCATTCCCGTGGAAAAAGTGCCCGGTAAGCACCAGCTAAAAATCTGTCATCCAGAAGAGCCACAATACCCACATCATCCTGCGTTCTTATAACACGGCCCGCAGCCTGCAGAACCTTATTCATTCCGGGATATCTGTAAGCATAATCGAAGCCGTTAAGATTTTTCCTGTCGAAGTAATCGCGCAGTATCTCCCTTTCATTACACACCATCGGCAGCCCTGTGCCCACTACAATCACACCTATGAGGCTGTCATATTTAAGATCGATCCCCTCACTGAAGACTCCGCCCATCACACAGAAACCTACTACGCTCCTGTCCTCGACGATCTCAATATCCATGTGGATTATCTGCGAAAGGTCGAGACAATTGCCGGTCGTAAAGCGCGACAGAAAAGCCTCTCTTGCTTCTTCTGTCATATAGCTGCTCTGAAGCAGCACCTCTGTTGACTTTGGATTGTAAAAGTGTTCTTCATATACTTCATATACATCCATCAGGAACTGATGCGACGGAAAAAATACCAGATAGTTGCCTGTCCTTGCGCTGAGAATGCTGTCTATATACGAGGCTATCCTCATATACATATCATTCCCCCTCTGATTATATCTGCTGCTTACATCACTTCCTATAAAGAGTCCGAGTCTTGCAGGATCAAATACCGACCTCGCATAAACCTCAAAATCCTCCTCTTTTCCACCAAGCAGTGCCTTATAGTACTGGATGGGAAGTAAGGTTGCTGAGAAGAGTATCGAAGATACGCACCTGTCCATGCACAGTGAGAGGTTCCCCGACGGATCTACGCAAAAGAGCTTGATGACGAAGCCTCCGTCATCTTCAAACTCCCCGTAGATAACATATTTATCATCCAAAAGCTCGTAAATTGTCAGAAATCTTGAGATATCAAAGTAGAAGGTCAGTATCTCCTCCCTGCAGGGTCCCTCCTGGTGATCCTCAAGATACTCACTGATAACAGAAGACAGTCTCTCAAGGGGCTGAATAAGCTTATCTATCGAGGAATAAATCCTGCATCCCTCGCACTCTCTTTTAAGTTCAAGGAATGCTCTGTTGCACTTATCCAGATGCCCCGCAATCCTTGGATGATACTCTTTTATTATCTTTTTAAGCCCCTGAAAGTCCTCTTTTTTCAAAGATGCACTGTACATCTCCCTGCCTCTGTCGAGCAGATTGTGACTCTCATCGACCAAAAGCGCGTAGTCGTGCTTTCCTCCGTCCGCAAAAAAGCGTCTCAGGTATACAAAGGGGTCAAATACATAGTTGTAGTCACATATGATGGCATCTGCAAAAAGGCTCATATCAAGGGACATCTCAAAGGGACAGACCGAGTGCTTTTTTGCATAAAGACAGATCTTTTCCCTGTTGAAATCATCCTCGCTGATAAGAAGGTCATAGATTGCATCATTTATCCTGTCATAATGCCCCTTTGCATAGGGACACGCCACCGGGTTGCACTGCCGCTCTTCCTCCGGCAAAAAACAGACCTTATCCCTTGCCGTTATAGTGACGCTTTTAAGCCGCAGCCCCTCAAGATCCCTGAGTATATTAAAAGCATCCTCCGCTACAGTCCTTGCTATTGTCTTGGCCGTCAGATAAAAGATCCTTGAAAGCTTTCCCTCTCCCATAGCCTTAACCGTGGGAAATACGGTAGACAGAGTCTTGCCGGTTCCTGTGGGAGCCTCAAGAAAAAGCTTTTTCCTGTGAACGATTGTCCTGTAGACTGCTGCCGCCAGATCTTTTTGCCCGTCCCTGTAGGGGTAAGGAAACTTCACAGCCTTTATCGATGAAGTCCTCTCCTTATTCCACGCAAATTCAAAATCCGCCCATTTCCGGTATTTATCTATGGTTGCGTCAAACCAGTCAAGTATCTCTTCCCTGCTGTATGAAAAGTCAAAGTATCTTTTCTCCTCCGTGTCAAGGTTGCAATAGGTCATCCTTACATTGATTCTGTCGCCCTCATTTTTAAGAAGGTACATGGCTGCATAGCATTTAGCCTGTGCAAGGTGGACATCTACAGGCTCCTTCATCCTTTCAAGCTCTCTGTAGGTACCTTTGATCTCATCGATCATAACAGGCGTTAAGTCGCCGCGCTCAAGGATACCGTCTGCCCGTCCCTCAAGCAAGAGTTCATACCCTTCAAAGCTCTTTTTATAAGTCAGAGGCACTTCCGCATGATACGAAGGTCCCATGCTGCTCTGAATTGCCCTGTGTATCCTTCCTCCCTCGAGCATGGCATCCGCGCCAGCCTGATGTATTCTATTGTCAATATCTCCTGATCTTAGGACAAATTCCACAAGACCCCTTACTGACAGTTTTATTTCCATTGTCTGCTCCAATTGTCTTTTCAGAAAATTATAACACAGAGATAAGGTGCGAGTCAGTGACGCGTTTACCCGTTGTCACCACGAATTCCCATTGACTTATCCCCTAAATAGTTATTAAATGGAAAAGAAAATGTTTAAACATAATTAAGATGGAGCAAGACTATGGAAAACCTAAAGATACCCAAAAACTATAAATCCTCCCTTGACCTTCATGACACCCAGGTCGGCATCAAGACCGTCAAGGACTTTTTCCAGGGCATGTTGGCTACAAGGCTCAACCTTCAGCGAGTAACAGCGCCACTGTTTGTAACTCCAGAGTCAGGACTTAATGACAACTTAAACGGCGTTGAAAGACCTGTGTCATTCGACATCCTCAATGAGGGCAGGCGTCCTGCAGAGATTGTTCATTCACTGGCCAAGTGGAAGAGATATGCCCTTAAAAAATACGGTTTTAACGTTGGTGAAGGTCTTTATACCGACATGAATGCCGTCCGCAGGGACGAGATTCCCGACAACATCCACTCAATCTTCGTGGATCAGTGGGACTGGGAGAAAGTTATAAATAAGGAAGACAGAAATATAGATTTCTTAAAGAGCACTGTAAGGGACGTGTACAAGGTACTTCGCAAGACCGAGAAGTTCATGTCCATTCAGTACGATTATATCGAAGAGCTTCTGCCCGATGATATTTTCTTCATAACAACCCAGGAACTCGAGGATATGTTCCCCGACAACACTCCCAAGGAGCGTGAGTACTACATTTCCAAGGCAAAGGGCGCAGTTTGCATCATGAAGATCGGCGACCTCCTTGCATCTGGCGAAAAACATGACGGCCGTGCCCCCGACTATGATGACTGGGAGCTCAATGCCGATATCATTGTGTACTACCCTGTGCTCGATATAGCACTTGAGCTCTCGAGTATGGGAATCCGTGTCGATGAGGACTCACTGAAGAGCCAGCTTGAGAAGGCAGGCTGCACTGAGAGAGCAGAGCTTCCTTTCCAGAAAGCCATCCTTAATAAAGAACTGCCCTACACCATTGGTGGCGGCATAGGACAGTCAAGAATCTGTATGTTCTTTTTGAGAAAAGCTCACATCGGCGAAGTTCAGTGCTCGATCTGGCCTGAAGAGATGGTAGAGGAAGCAACCGCGAACGGTATACAGATCCTCTGATAAAGCATTTATGCTACGGCCTGCTCCATTGCCTGATTTTTAACTCTGTTAAGGGCTGACCTTACAGCAGGTATGAGCAGGACGCCGATTGTAAGAAGTCCCTCAGCTGCTATATACATTCCGTTGTATGCTGCAGAATAAGCAAGGGGCGACATCCCTTCCGGCGCATAGTCAGCAAAGAAGATGACTCCGGATAATACCGAAAATACAAATCTTCCGAAGATTCCGGCGATATAACCTGTGAACAGCGCATTTTTATTCTTATAAAAGAAACCGCTGATTCCAAGGGCTCCGAAAGCGAGGATATAGTCGCACAGGAGCTGCGGAACACTGATAATATAAGGATCAACGATCAGCTGAAGTATTCCGTAGGCGAAGGCTGCTGCCATAGAAACCCTGGGACCGTATAGGTAACCTATGTAAGTTACGAAGAACATGCTGAATACTGTAACGGATCCGCCCATCGGAAGCTTGAAGAGCTTGACATTTGACCACACAAAAGCAAGTGCGAGGCACAGCGCTGAAAAAGTGAGCTGCTTGATGCTCATTTTGGCCTTTCCGCCGGGGTTTAAGAAGTACCCTATCGCCGCAAAGAGCGCTATCGCAATGGCAACGATCAGGGCATAGCCCGCACCTGTGATACTGTAGGACTCGTATCCGTCCTCAACAACTTTTTCCAGAAATAAGTTCATAAAAAATCCTCCCTTGATGTTTTTCACCAGGGGAGGACATTATTATCCCAAATTCAGAAAATATACATGCTTCCCTACGTCGGCATTGTCCGAGTCAGGTAATAAGGGTTAGACGCGTATGACGCGTACACTCTCAGCATTGCTCCCCTAGCGTTTAAGTTCAAAATCAATTAAACACTTTAGTTCAGGGATTGTCAATACAATTATGGAGGATTCATGCAAAAATATAAATTTATTCTTTTTGACCTTGACGGCACCATAACCGAGTCCGGTCCCGGCATTATGAATGCGGCCGCTATCGCCTTGAAAAGCTTTGGCATTGAGGAAAAAGATCCCACAAAGCTTCGCCTCTTCGTCGGTCCTCCTCTCGACAAGAGCTTTGTTGAGAGATACGGCTTTACAACTGAGGATGCCTGGAAAGCGATTGCGGTATTTCGGGAGTATTACACAGTCACAGGGCTCTTTGAAAACAGTGTCTATTCCGGAATCGAAGATATGTTAAAGGATCTTAGGAGCAAGGGTTTTATCACCGCCATAGCATCAAGCAAGCCCCAGCCTCAGGTAAACACTGTTCTTGACCACTTCCATATCTCTGATCTATTTGACACAGCAGTAGGATGCGAACTCGACGGCACAAGGAGCAATAAGTCAGAGGTCATAAAGGAGGTGCTTAGAAGGCTCAAAGAGCGTTGCAGCGACTATTCAACAGACAAAGTCATCATGGTCGGCGACAGGTGCTACGACATCGATGGTGCCCACGCCATGTCCCTTCCCTGCATAGGCGCAGCATACGGCTACGGAAGCAGAAAAGAGCTTGAAGATGCAGGTGCAGATTATATCGCTGATACGGTCTGGGATCTTCATAAGCTTCTAATAAGCTTCTCATAAGCTGAGCGCTGTGAGCCAGTTTTGAATGAGTCAGTGGGGACGTTACAGTTTGACTCGCTTTTTCATGAGTCACTGGGGACGTTACAGTTTGACTCACTTTTCCAAAGCGAGTCAAACTGTAACGTCCCCACTGACTCATGCTTTTTCAAAGTGAGTCAAACTGTAACGTCCCCACTGACTCACAACACCACATCATCAATCAAGCCGTATCTGCTTTGCCAGCGCAAATGAATAGATAAGGCTCTCCTTAACCTTCATTCCTGTAGCTGACTCAAGGGCTCTCTTATAGAGTTCGAGCTGCACTTTATACAGGTCAATGAGGGTCTTTTCGTCTTTTACACGGTCTGTCTTATAGTCCAGAAGCACAATTTCACCATCCTCGACAAAGAAAGCGTCAATTATGCCCTGAACGAGCACCATCTCTTCCTCCGGAAATCCGGGGTCCAGCTCGTTTGCATGTACTCCCATCATAAATGGCTGCTCACGTCTTAGCTTTCCTCTTCTGAAAGAGCGTCCCATCCGCTGTCCGATATCGGCCTTAAGGAACTTCACAATTTCAGTAGTCCACACGGCATCTGCTGCCTCAGCGGATATCATTCCCTCAGTCACCTTACCTTTAAGCCAGGCATATATTCTTTTGGAAGACGGCCCCGGATGATCCGATTTCTCCTCAAGTATAGTTTTCTCCATGAAACTCTCATCGCCGTAAATGTCATCATCGAGAAGTTCCATAACGCGGTGATATGCTGTTCCGCGCTCTGCCCCCTTTAGATGCGGCGTACTTTTTAGAGTTTCTCCTTCCTCAAACCACAAAACTTCCGAAAGGTCAGAGTCATCGCTTTCTTTTCGAAGATCATCTGCCCTGTAGTCTTCCTTATCCAAAGCCCTTTCACCTTCACCGATAGCTTCCCCAAACGTTTCTCTTATCCTCGCTTTTTTGAGCTCCGAAACGGTCGTCTTGGTAAAGAGTCCCCTTAAGTTCTCATGGGGATAAACGGCCGTAAATCTGGCCCGAAGCCTTTCAAAAAGATCTTTGTCATAGTCACTTTCAAGGTTTCTTTTAAGGTCTTCCCCTCTCAGGATGCCCTTTGCTCCAATTTCAACCATCTCTCTTTCAAGGTCTCTATCCGAGATTGAACAGATGCTAAGTGCAGGAACATCCCCTTTGTCAGAATATATGTCAAACTCATCAGCTTCGCATTCGTACTTCTCCAAAAGAGGTCTGACACAGGGATGTTTTATAAGTGCAGGAAGAATAAGATCAAAGAAGCTCCCCGCCCTGCTCCTTGAAGAATATGGCAAAAGAGATGATCCCGCGCCCGTAACAGGCAGCTTCCTGACAGCCTTCGTAAGCTCTTTTGACAGATCATCGACAGCTGCAGTAAGGATGAGCTTTTCCTTTGCTCTGGTGAGCGCCACATATAGTACTCTTATCTCCTCGCCGAGACTGTCCAGTCCCATCTTGTCAGAGATTATCCTGCGCTTTAAGGTATCATATCTGACCCTGAGGTCACTGTCTATGTGCTTTACTCCGATTCCCAGATCCATATCGAGGATAACATCTCCCGTCGTGTCCATCCTGTTGAACTTTTTGGAAAGTCCTGACACAAAGACTACGGGGAACTCAAGTCCCTTGCTCTTGTGTATGCTCATGATGCGCACGACGTCCGCGGTTTCATCTATTATCCCCGCCTCGCCGTAGTCCACCATCGACACTCTCATATGCTCTATATATCTCACAAAATGGAAGAGTCCCTTAAAGCTTGTCTTTTCAAAGTTCTCCGCATATCCAAGGAGCATTTCCACATTTGCACGCCTCTGGTTGCCGCCGGGCATTGCGGTAACATAGGTCTCAAAGTCCGTCTCATCCAGCAGCTCAAGCAGAAGCTCATGCACCGGGGTATAGGTGGTCATTACCCTGAAGCGTTCAATCATGTCAAGGAAGGTCTGCATTTTGCCTTTAAGTTCATCTTCAAGCACTATATCGCAGCACATGCCATCGTAAAAAGAGTCTGAAGAAGCTTCCCCGCATTCATTGATAGCTATCTTTATCAGAGCCATCTCCTCATCCGAAAATCCGCCGATAGCCGAGTGCATTACTGCCACAAGAGGAATATCCTGCCTTGGGTTGTCAATAACCGACAGCATCTGCAAAAGAACCGCAACCTCAGGCGACTCAAAATATCCGCTCTTGGACTCTATGTAAACAGGTATTCCCTGCTCCTGAAGTATTTCTTTAAATACGTCATCCCAGCCTGATAAAGACCTGAGCAGTATGACAATGTCACTATACTTAAGAGCAGGATTTTCCTGTCTTAATCTGTTTATGCGCTCTGCTATTGCAAGTGCTTCCTTCTGCCTTGGTACCAGCTTGGAAAGAGCGCTGTTTTCATCATCCGAAGGGTCAAGACTATTATCATATATCATGAATTCAGGGGAAACGTCCATTAAAGGCTCATCATACACAGCACCAGCTATAAGCCTGGCGTCTAAATCGTAGTCGACACCCCCCAGGTCCGCCCCCATTATCTTTTCAAAGATATAATTGGTAATATCCAGGACCTCGTGTCTGCTTCTGAAGTTTTTGTGCAGATCTATCCTTCTGTCGGCTGCCTTCTCCGACCTGGCGTAGCTGTGGAATTTCTCCATAAACAGCTCCGGTCTTGCGAGCCTGAACTTATAGATACTCTGTTTGACATCGCCAACCATGAACCTCTCGGAAACGTTGGTATCGCTGCCGGCAATCGCCATCAGTATCATCTCCTGGACGTTGTTGCTGTCCTGATATTCATCAATCAGAACTTCCCTGTAGAACTCCCTGTATTCCATAGCCGCGGCAGTCGGCTCATTCTTTTCATGGTCAATGAGGATCTGAAGGGCAAAGTGCTCCATATCGGAAAAATCGATGAGCTGCATCTGCCTCTTCTTTTCATCAAATCTTCTCTTGAATTCAAGGGTCAGGCTGCAAAGCTCACGAACTGCCCTGTCGCAAAGCTTCATCTGGGAGACGATCGTCCCCTTATCAAGCACAAAGTAGTCTTCCTGAAGGCTTCCTATATCATCCTTAACCTTGTTTCGAAGCTCTTTTACATACTCCCTTTTATCGGCATTTACACTGTCATCTTTTTTAGAGGGGAGCCTGGCAAAAGAAATATCGCGTATCCCAAAGAGAAGATCATCGTAAGAACTCTGTTCCAGAGCCCTTCTGATCGCATCCTTCTCAGACTCAAGCATATCCGCATACATATACGGTCCATCAGGTTCGAGGGATATCCGAAGTGCGCTGTCCATAGTCGCAAGCGCTTCCAAGAGCATACTCCCGGCATAGGCCATGCAGTCTTTTACCCAGGGCAGACTGTCAAAGTCTTCCTCTCCGATGTTATAATCCTCTGCCCTCTCCCTTATCCAGTCCTCGGGCCAGGGCATACTCATAGAGAACTTAAAGAGCTGATACACATACTCCTCTACCTTGGAATCAGTTCGCCCGGGGCTGAAATAATCCATGCAAAAGAGAAAATCGCAGGCTCTGTCATCACCCGCCTTAACATATTCGTCCTCCATGAGTTCAGCCATTACATCTTCCATCAGAATCTTAAGCTCGCCCTCGTCGGCAACCCTGAAGGACGGGTCAATCCCTATACTGTTGAAGTCATTTCGTATGACATATTGGCAAAACGCATCAATGGTAGTTATCTGCGCGTTGTGGATCAGTGTCTCCTGCCTCTGCAGATGAGCATTTTCCGGGTCTTCAAGGAGTGCTTTTTCTATGGCACTTGTTATCTTTTCCTTCATCTGCGATGCAGCGGCCTTTGTGAATGTCACCACCAGAAGGTGGTCCACATCAAGCCCCGCCCTGATCATCTGAATGATGCGCTCAACAAGCACAGCGGTCTTGCCTGATCCGGCCGCGGCGCTAACCAGTATATTCGAATCCCTTGCGTCAATTACCGACTGTTGTTCTTTAGTAAACTCAATCATCTTTGCTGCCTTCACTCAGTATCCTTGCCATGGCCTCATCATCGGAAATGTCAAGTTTTCTTTTGCCAAATCCCTTTATTCTCTCGTCATATCCGCAGATTGACCTGTAGGCGCAGTATTTGCAGGCGCTCGTGCCGCCCATTTCATAAGGATTTACGCTGATATCCCCACCAAGTATGTTTTTCCCGAAATCGCGTATCATCTTCCCCGCATAATCAGAAATAGCCCGGTATTCAGTGGTGGAGGCGGTCTGGGATCTTGCTCCGAGACTTCCGTCCTTCTTAAATTCTACCGGAATTATGTCAGAGGCTTTGGTAATCTCCCCATCAAGCATCCTGATCACATCCGGGTTATCATTCACAAGCCCTGTCATCTTAAGTTCATTTTTTATCTTTCTATTGATATCTCCTTCTTCCATTCCGCTCTTTGCGTCAATAAGGGGATCATCCACATGGTAATAAAGAATAGCTGCAGGCACTACATCTTTTCCGGCAGATACCTTCTTTTCCACAGCCACCGCCACATTCATGTACATCACGAGCTGGAGCTGAAGGCCGTAGTAAAGAGCCGCTATATTGAACTTGTGCGTTCCCGATTTAAAGTCCATGACCTTCACATAGACATGTTCCTGATCCTCAAAAAGATCCACCCTGTCTATCCTACCCTGCAGCTTCATGCGCCTCTCAATCCGGTCCTTTTCAGCATCGGAAAGAGATATGTCTATTTCATCTATGCTCCCGGCCTTGTCAAATTCCATCTCAACGTAGGCTGGATTGAAGACTCCCTTTGACATCTGGTATTTGAGGGTATCCACGGTTCTTCTCAGTATACGTGTGATCCTCTCCGTCAAAAAAGTATTCCTTGCGCTGCTCCGTAGTATGGTTTCTCCATAGCTGTCGAAGCACTCAGTCAGAGCCTTATTAAGAATCCTGTCTGAATCTTCCTGCGAGAGATTTCTCCACTCAATGCCCTTTGAGATTATCTCTGCTGTGTATTTTTCAAGTACCTCATGAAAAACATTTCCGAGGTCACTGACTTTAAAGTCGTACTCAAGCCTCTCGGAGAGCCTTAGTCCATACTGTATAAAATGCGCGTAGGCGCAACCGGCATATTTTTCAAGACGGCTTACGCTGTTAAAAAGGCTCGCTCCGTAAAGCGAAAGAGCAACTTCCTTAGACAGAGGCACCGAATTGTAATGCATAAACGCAGCAGCGATCATACGGTCCAGAAAGTCGCCTTCCTGCGCCGAAGAAACCGCCCTGCATAGTGTCATCAGTTTTGTAACGTCTCCTTCGGCAAGCCTTCCCTGCGCATAGTCCTGCATCATTGTCGCCAAAAGATCCCTGCTGTCATGAACGCTCTCTATCTGACTCTCAAAGCCATCATCCTCAGGTCTTTCTATCTGAAGATTCTCATACATCTGTTGGAGCTTGGGGATGAGGTATGCGCACTGCATTGATTTGCCATCACTCCCAAGTTTTGAGTACGACAGCCACAGAGAGTCTGTAGGCTTTGTAAGGTTCATATAAAGATATAACCTCTGTATATACATCTGTTCTCTGGGCGTCGGCGCCAGGTAAAAGCTGGTCTGAAGATCCAAAAGGAACTGTCTGTCAATCTCAGAGAGTATACCAAGACCTCCTGCCTTTGCCGGAATATTTCCATCGTTTACTCCTACAAAAAACAGACACTTCACCTCTTTGAGCCTTGTTCTCTCAATGTCACCGACCAGTATCCTGTCGACATCCTGCGGGATCGTCCCGATAGAAACCTCCGAAAAGCCTGCTGTCAGTATGTCCTTGTACTCCCGTATATCGATCTTCTCGGAGCCAATAAGGGCATTTACCTGCGTGAGAAGGTCCATTATCCTGTCGTAGACCTGCTCATATTCCCTGACCTTTTTGGCATCGCCCTTATCGGCAAACATATCCCTGTAACCGGAAAGCTTTCCCTCGCAGTCATTGTCTTTTATCATTTGAATAAGAGCTTGTGTAAGCTGCGAAGCAGTTCCACTCTTGGCATCAAATAAAGGCTTTAGGTCACTGCTTATCCTGCTTCTTATCTCATCAAGTCTCTGCAGCCGCAAAAGCTCCTTTTCCCCTGCCTTTTCGGTATTTCTTTTCCCCGTAAACATCGCAGGCATTCTCCGAAGGAACCTGTCCTCCCACTGTCTTCTACCCTTTATGCCAAGAGCTCTTACATAGTTCTCAAGGATGTCGGCATCATCTCTTGAAAATCCGGTCATCCCGCTCTTTACATAGTGGAACACATCGTCATATCTGTATCCGCTTATCACAATGTTAAGCGCGCTTGTTATGTATTCTATAATGGGATTGAGCATAAGGTCGGTATTCTTATCCAGATAAACAGGAATACCGAATTTCGCCGAATATCTGCTTATCAGTTCCCCATAGGTCTCCATGGAGCCGCACACCAGCGCAATGTCCCTGTAGGCGTAGCCCTCATCCTTTACAAGGCGTGAGATCTTTATCATGGTCTGCCTTATCTCCTCAGATGGAGATGAAGCCTCAAAGATACTGATATTTTCTACTTTTCCCTCGTAAGTGGCCGTCTTGTATCTGAAAAGATTTTTTTCAAGAAATGACAGTTCCGGGTTGTTCTTAAGCCGCACCGAAGGCTCTGAAGTTATAAATATATCGCCGTTTTCTTTTCCTTCACTGTGCCTTATGTTCCTGAAGGTCTCAAAGTCAGCTATTGCCGCGCCACCTGCCTTTTGTACTTCAAACTCCAGTCTCTCGAGATCACGGACAGTCTTCTTGCTGAGGGCAAAGAGCTCCTGTTCACGTATTTCACTGCTAAACGGATCTTCACCGGATCCTATCGTAACGGCAAATGTGACTTCCCTGCACAGCTCAAGAAGAACCTTTATGACCCTGTACTGGATCGGAGTAAATCCCGTAAATCCGTCAAAGAAAATGACACTGTCCCTTATAAGATGCGACTTTGGAAGGGCTTCACAGAGTATATCCAGAGTCTCTTCAGAAGTCACAAAATCATTCTTAATGTACTTAAGGAACTCTGAGTACAATAGTCTCAGATCACGTATCTTGGCACTCAGAGCTCTTTTGCGCGCTGTTGCCTCCTCAAGCATAAGAAGCTCCTCATCGCCTATGCCATACTGCATAAACTCAGAGATTGTCGACTTGACCTCATCGATGTATCCGCTAAGGCGCATATTGCTGCCGATCACCGGCAGTCTGTCGCCGAGCTGCTCAGCCACGTGCCTCAGCACCAGGCTCTTTCCCACATCATCGAGCACAGAAAAAGAGCCATGGCCTGTCTCCTCAAAAATCCTGTGGGAGAGCCTGCCAAAGCTCAAAATATCTATGTTCATGATTGCATTTGAAGGGTGCATCCTCACAACATCCTTTTGAGTCTGCATCGTGAACTGATCGGGCACGATTATGAGAAAGTTCGTGCCCGGGTCTTTAATGCTCCTGTCAATTATTTCCCTATACAGTCCGGTGCTCTTTCCGGCACCGGAGGCCCCAAAAACAAATCTAAGCATTTCTCTTAACCTGTTATTTCCTTATATCTTCCCGGCTTATCTCATCCGCATATCTGCAGCAGGAGATATATTTCCAGTGGTTGTTATAAAAGAACGGAAGTATCATATACATCTGAAGTCTTCCCTTATCCTGCGGAATTGCCGAGCGGTAATAATCCACAATATAGTCAGTACCTGCCTTCTGGCATCTCTCCCTGACCGTAGTCATATCATAAAACTTCCTGAATCTCTCCCTGTCCTCAGGGAACAGATACATATCGGAGTATATCGAAACAGCTTTTACCGCATCATTCTCATAGTCTGCGACCGCCTGCTGCTCCGTATTCAGGAATACATTCTCCACTGTCCCGTCTTCATCGTACAGATCAACCCTGAAATACTGTGCCAGCACATGAGTCATGGCTACATTAAGGGATTCAGAGATCTCACTGTTCGCTTTTACAGATACATTCCTTGATACCACAGCGAATACTCTCTTGCCCTTGCAGCTTGCAAGGTACTTCACCTTGTGAGACAGGACATTTCCATTGGTGATGGTGTCCTCAGAAGCCCTGTGGTCAGGTGATCTTTCAGCGCGCTCTATAAGCTCTATAAAAGATCTGACCTCCTGTATCTCAGATGATGAGTAGAATCGGTTCGTCTCCTCAATGGAAGCCAGCCCCAGCGTACTCAGAAGTCCCAGATATGCATTGTTGGCATAGATCATGTTGAGTCTGCCGTTTTCAAGCTCAGTGATCGCTATCGGAAGGTTGTTATAAACCTCCATAGCCTTGGGCCTTAGCGGGGTATTGCCAAGGAAGTTAAGCTCACCTATGCTGTCATAATAAGTATGCAGATCAAAATCCTCACAGGTTTCAAGAGTGAGCTCTTTTTCAAAATCAAATTCTTCGTAGGGCTTGGGCTTTCCAAACAGATATCCCTGCAGCTTCTCACAGCCTATTCTCTTAAGAAACTCATACTGCTCCTGAGTCTCAACGCCCTCTGCAAGAGTGTGTATTCCAAGTTCCTTAGCCATATTGACGATACTGCCGATAATGACATGCGATCTCTTGTTGTTTTCAAAAGACCTGAGGAAATCCATATCAATCTTGAGGACATCAAAGTCATAGCTCTTTAAGTTATTGAGTGAGCTGTAACCCGAGCCAAAATCGTCCATCCACACTTCGTATCCGGCATTCCTGAACCTGCGTATCTGCTCGCCAAGGAATTCCGATCCTGATGAGATGGCGCTCTCAGTGACCTCTATATGCAAAAAATCTACAGGTATATTATACTTTTCCCTGCACTTATCTATCTCTGACATGATATCGCAAAGTTCAAAGTCGAGCTGTGAGAGGTTTACGGAAATGGGTTCAACACAATAGCCGCTGTCCATATCTCTTCGAAGTTCCTCGCATACCATCTCTATGATGCAGATATCGAGCTTATGTACAAGATGAACACTCTCAAGCACTTCGACGAATATAGCAGGTGATATGATCCCCATGACCGGATCCTGCCATCTGGCAAGTGCTTCATATCCGCAGACCTTGCCTGTTATCGCCCTTACTTCTTTCTGATAATAAACCTTGAAATATCTCTTTTTAAAAGCATTCTCAAAGTTATCAATTACATATTGTCTAAGTTCGTTCTTTTTGCTTAAGGCTTCATCATAGAAATTTATGTCCTTGTCATAGACTCTGATAATGTCGTCACAGGCCATCTTAGCCCTGTCTATCATCACAACGGGGTCATCCTCTGTTCCGTCTGCAATGTATATCCCCGCTTTAATGCGCATGCGGAGACCTTTTTCGTATTTTAAGGAAGACTCGCGAAGTCTTGCAAGCCTGTCTTTTATATCTTTATCTCCAAGGGATTTTGCAAGAATAATAAACTGATCGCCGCCGGTTCTGGCGATCAGTTCCTCACTGAAAACACTCTGTATCTCTGACGCGATTCCTTTTAAGAATTCGTTGCCGCCTGCAAACCCGTACTTCTGGTTGAAGGACTTGAAATTCATCACATTCAAATAAATAATGACCGATCCATCAGATGCTGTATATTCACAGCGCTCCTGAAGATGGGCAAGAATGCCGTTGAGATTCTGCAAGCCTGTCAGATTATCGATGTGTTCATACTCTTCAGCTATAAGAGCATCGAGTTTTCCCATATACACCTCTTACGTGTGTCCTGTTTTTGAAGAAATAATGATTTCATTACTATTATATCATAGCTTATTCTTGCGGAAAACCGAGGAAATGACTATATTATGATATAGGTATCAAAATAATGAACCAATAATATATCAAAAGGCAGGCGATTATATGGACTTTTCAGAAATTACAGCGCAAAGCAGAAAGGCTGTGCTTGAAATAATTGAGGGCGCAAGGCTTGAGAGCGGGCAGCTATTCGTGATCGGATGTTCTTCAAGCGAGATACTTGGTGACCAGATAGGCACTGCAACCAATCTTGATTCCGCCAACGCCGTATACGATGGGATCATTCCGGTGCTCAGGGAAAGAGGTATCCTCCCTGCAGCGCAGTGCTGCGAGCACCTAAACAGAGCACTTGTGGTAGACCGGTCAACAATGAAGCTTTTCGGTTTTGAACAGGTCAATGCCATCCCTCAGCCCAACCACGCAGGTGGAGCCTTCGGAACTGTATGCTACGAGAGATTTGACGATCCTGTACTTGTCGAGAATATCGCAGGCAGGGCCGATGCCGGGATTGATATCGGCGGGACCATGATAGGGATGCATATGCACAGCGTCGTCGTACCCATGAGGATCTCACTCAGAAAGATAGGAGAGGCACCTATCATCTGTGCACGCCACCGCCCCAAATATGTCGGCGGACAGAGAGCTATCTATGATGAGAGGCTGATGTAACAAAATGATTTTGCGAAGTTGAAAGGACCGGCAGCACGCGCTGCCGGTCCTTGTGTATATACTGTCTTAATGATGGAACAGTCTAAGTCCCGTGAATGCCATTACCATGTCATGGCTGTTGGCTGCTTCTATAACGTTGTCGTCTCTTACAGAGCCTCCGGGCTGAGCCACATACTTAACGCCGCTCCTTGTTGCTCTCTCGATGTTATCTCCAAATGGGAAGAATGCATCCGAGCCAAGGGCAACATCGGTGTTCTTGTCAAGCCATGCTCTCTTCTCAGCCTCAGTAAATACCGCAGGCTTCTCCTTAAAGATATTCTGCCACTTGCCATCTGCAAGAACATCCATGTAATCAGCTCCGATATAAAGATCAATAGCATTGTCCCTGTCAGGGCGCTTTATTGTATCGAGGAAAGGAAGGTTCAATACCTGGGGTGCCTGACGAAGGAACCAGTTGTCAGCTTTTGATCCTGCAAGCCTTGTGCAGTGGATTCTGGACTGCTGTCCCGCTCCTATTCCGATTGCCTGTCCGCCCTTTACATAGCACACTGAATTGGACTGTGTATACTTGAGAGTGATAAGGGCAATCTTTAAGTCAATTTTAGCTGACTCAGGAAGGTCCTTATTATCAGTTACGATGTTCTCAAACATCTCATCAGTTATCTCAACAAAGTTGTGTCCCTGTTCAAAGGTAACACCAAAAACCTGCTTCTTCTCCGACTGCTCCGGAACATAATCAGGATCAATCTTAATAACCGCGTAGTTGCCGCCCTTCTTGCCCTTAAGGATTTCAAGAGCCTCATCGGTATAACCGGGAGCTATGATTCCGTCCGAAACCTCTCTCTTTACAAGTCTTGCCGTGTCGGCATCACATACATCCGAAAGTGAGATGAAATCTCCAAATGAAGACATTCTGTCTGCACCGCGGGCTCTTGCATAAGCATTGGCAAGAGGGCTGAGTTCCCCGAGATCCTCCACCCAGTATATCTTCTTCTCTATGTCTGTCAGGGGAGTTCCGACAGCAGCACCTGCGGGTGATACGTGTTTAAAAGAGGTTGCTGCGGGAAGTCCTGTTGCCTTTTTGAGCTCAGATACAAGCTGCCAGCCGTTTAACGCATCGAGAAGATTGATATATCCGGGTCTTCCGTTTAAAACCTCAATAGGAAGATCCTGTCCGTTCTCCATAAACACTCTTGATGGCTTCTGATTGGGGTTGCATCCGTATTTTAATTCTATCTCTTTCATATGAGTTCTCCTTAATTAGTCTTTTTCCTGCATCCGTTGTCTATTCAGACATTCTTGTTTACAATTCTGCTCTGAGTCTTACCTGTTTCAATCTCAATGAATCGTGTAAAGAGAGATACCTTGTTGTCATCATTTAACGCATTCCATACGCTGTCTGTAAAGCTGTCAATATCACCTGAAATATTAACCTGGGTAGGCTCGCCTTCAAAACTTGGAAGCGGATTTCCATCGCCCATATATGTGTGGATGAAATAGCCCTCACCGCTCTTAGGATTTTCGTATGTGAATGTGAATCTTTGGCATGAAGAAGGATCTCCATGGTTGCTCTTAAGAATTGAGAGAGCAAAATCATACTTTCCTTCCTTTACATTCATGATCCCTGAAATTCTTGGTGTGTAATTTGGCGCGTCGGGTTCAAACTCCCTTGTTCTAAGTGACTCCTCAAAGCTCTGTCCTGCCTGCATGAGCTCATAGATGGTATCTGTCTGATCGCCGTTTGTGACGATTGTTGATGTGCCGCGAACTCTCACGGGAGCATAGATGATAAGACTTGGGTCCTCCATCTTGGAAGGATCAAAAGCCTGTGTTCTGATGCCTTCGCCCTCCTCTACAAATACTCTGTTTCTTGAATTCTCACTTCTGCCCATGATAAAGTAGGCGCATACCGCATACTTGCCATCCTCTGAAGTTCCGATCACGATGCCTCTTCCGGGATATGTGGTACTTCCGATCTCTCTTACTAAATCTGTCATGTTATTCTCCTCTCATTGCGCATACCGCTTCCGGGTTTACTTTTTTGCGTGAAGCAGACGCGAAAAAACCGCCTGAGCATACCACTAAAAGCGGTTGCCCAGGCGGTCGACTTATCAATGTATATCTGTACTCCCCTGTGGTTACCCACTTATCCGCCAGTTGTACAGACAAGTATAAGATACACTGTTTTCACTTTTTTTTCAAGTCAAATTCTCCCCGGCTTACAGGCCGACATTTTTTTGCCACCTGTCTTTAAAAGAAACAGGAAGGTATCTCCTTAATACCTCTTGCCCTGCACAGAGCAGATGAGGGTCCTGTGAAAGAAAGTGGATTACCTTCTGTATCTGTGACTGTACATCCGGCCTCAGTTGCTATGAGGGCTGCAGCTGCGTAGTCCCAGAGCTGTATCTTAAGCTCAAAGTACAATCCGCACCTTCCGAGTGCAACACAACACATATCCCATGCAGCAGTGCCCGATCTTCGAAGATCAACGCACAGAGGAAGAAGTTTTTGGGCTATGTCAAAAGACCTCTCTCTCAGCTCCTCGTAATATGGAGCCGTTCCAAAGGCTGCCAGAGAATCTGAAAGAGGTGAATCATCTGACATAATGCGCTCACCGTTCATGTATGCTCCCCTGCCATCTTCTGCCCAGAACATCATGTCGTCATAGGGATTATAAACTACAGCCATGTGTGGTCTGCCATCCTTCAGAAGTCCTACTGAGATAACAGATGGCCTGTATTCGTAAATAAAATTTGATGTTCCGTCGATCGGATCAATGACAAATAAGTAGCCCTTCTCCATTTTGGATTTATACTCATCCTGCCCGTCTTCTTCGCCAAGGAATTCTGCAAAAGGAATCACATTCTTAAGTTTCTCCACTAAAAAAGCCTGTATCTTCTCATCTGTCTCAGTGCAGAAATTTGCATGTCCCGACTTCTCCATTACCCTTGGGCGCTTTGCTCCAAGTAAAATGTCTCCTGCCTGTCTTACGACCTTAATGATCTCTTCTATGTTCATTACCGTTTACCTCAAATATCTCCGTATTATTCCCTATTGGATCTCGCCTGTTATCTGCCTACTTCATACCGGGCCGTCACAAGCTCCGGGTGATTTAAGTTTAACACGTTTATCCCCAAATCTGTAGTGAAATAGCTTTACAACAATCCTTTTAAAGAGGATTTTATCATGAATGAGAAAGTAGCTATGGGAGTAACATTTGGGATCATAACCGGTCTGGTGATCTGTGTGATACTTTGTAAGCGCTTTTTGCTGCCCCGTTCCTACGGGGCAGCAAAAAGCGCTTACTAATTATGAAGGAAAATTAAGAAAATCTTCTGTTTTTCTTAAAGATTTCTGCCAGGGAATCTGTTACAATTCTCTTCGTGCCCGTTCCGGGCCGGGTTGTCACATTC
>CAMNEA010000042.1 GCA_946536145.1 uncultured Butyrivibrio sp. | reverse complement strand
GTATCCCGGAGGGATTTATATCAAACCCCCATTTGAAATGGGGGTACATGACTTTTGATCCAAAGGCCAATCAGGCACAGGAGTACAGAAACCTCGCCCAGGCAGTGATAGACAATGAGGACTTTGCAATACCGACACCTATGACGCAGGACAGACTGGAGGAGATCTTAAATGAGTTTGGTCTGTTTGACAATGTAGAGGACTACCATATCTGATATGAAAAATACCATTCACGAGGAATATGACATAAAGGGTAATCTGATAGCGACCATGTTCAGGGAAAGGCAGCTGATAAAGACAAGCGTCGGTGAATTTGTTCCATCCTGTGAAGGTGATTACAGCGTTAGGAAAAAATACAGAAACGCTGCCGAGTTTTATGAGGATGGTCAGATTTACAGTATTTACCTGAATGAGCAGAGCATAGCCCTGACTCCGGCAGGAGAACTTCCGGCAGAGCTTATAACTTTTTATCCGGACGGAGCTGTCAAGAGACTGTTTCCTCTATACGGACAGATATCAGCTTACTGGTCGGAGGATGATGAGTTTGAGCTTAGCAGGGAACTGGAGATACCTGTTGGCAAAAAGAAGATAAGATGTCACCCCCGCTGCATATATTTTTATCCCTCGGGAAAAGTAAGGAGCATTACCATCTGGTCAAAGAGCGAGATGTCTTTTGCGACAAGATACGGCGTGGTTAAGACAGATGTGGGAGCATCCTTTTATGAGAGTGGCGAGCTTGAGAGCATAGAGCCGACAGCAGACACTGCAATACACATAGACGGCAAAAAGACATGGATTTTCAGCCCATTGAGCAACAGGATACACGCAGATAATTGTTCACTAAAGTTTGATGAGAACGGAAAACTAAAAAGGAGGAGAAAGATTATGAGAAAAGAGTATGTAAGAAAGGCAATAGGAATTGTATCGGCACTGGCTCTTGTGGTTTCTGCAGCCGGCTGCGGCAGTCAGAGTCAGGCGAAAGAGAGCTCAGATCCGGGAGCGGCCAAGGTAAGGATCGGTGTCAACGTATCCGTATCGGGCAAGAACAGCTACCTGGACGAGGACGACAAGCTCACAGGTTCCACGGTTGAGCTAATGAGACTTGTAGATGAGAAGCTGCCGGAATATGAATTTGAACTCGTACCGACGAGCTTTGACGACGTGTTCGTGGGGCTCGACACAGGCAACTATCAGGGAGGCGAAGCAAACTGCTTCCTGACAGCGGAGAGAATTGAAAAATATGCCATTCCTAAGGAGAACATCTGTGCCAGCTACATAGGAATCCTTGTAAAAAAGGACAAAGCAGATCTGACAGATTTCTCCAAGGTCGCACAGGCTCAGAAAGAGAAGGGATATACTTTCTATCCTATGCAGGCAGGTAATGGCCTTACATATCCTGTAGAAGTATACAATCAGCAGAACCCTGATAACCAGATAGTATTTGATTATTCATCGGAAAATACCAACAATGATGTGCTTGCATGGATTCCCACAGGCAGATATGACATAGGTCTTTGCCTGTATGCTACATGGCTCAACAGCTTTGTCGCAGAGGATGGTGCCTACCATGAATACGAAGATGAACTGGAATGGATCCCTGTTCAGATAGTCGGCGTATATAACCTCTTTGACAAGAATGCAGTGTCGCAGGAGTTTTTGGATAAATATGATGCAGCTCTTAAGGAAATCAAGGCAGATGGGACAGCGTCAAAGGTTTCGACAGAGTTTTTTGGATATGACGTGTTTGATTCAGATATCGATAATCTGACTGACTGACGGAAAGGACATGGAGAGACATGGCTATTAATCTATCATTACCATCTCCTGAGATAAGGGAGAGGCGATTAAGTGCAATCCTTAGCTACAACGGAACTGCGTCAGATCTTCTGGATAAATCAAAGAGGGGTGAGATAAAGTGCCTCGGAAGACTGTACGGCCAGTGCAGTGACTGCCAGGAAGGCTGCGCAACCTCCATGGCTTCCTATGTGAGGGGAGGAGCAGTTGTTGCTCACTCACCTATAGGATGCTTCGCGGGAGACGCAATAAGGGACAATGCAGGTAAAGCGGTAAGTGCAGTAAGAGGACTCGGAGATTTCAATAACAGGACAATATGCACCAACATCCTTGAAAAGGACACAGTATATGGAGGCGCGGAGAAGCTTCGAAAGGCAATCTTTGAGATCAATAAAAGACAGAATCCTTCGGTTATCTTTGTAACTACTTCCTGCGCATCCGGCATTATTGGCGATGATGTGGAGAGCGTGTGCGAGGAGTGCGCAGATGAGCTTGATAAGCCTGTGGTACCTATAAGCTGTGAGGGATTTAAGTCAAAGGTGTGGTCGACGGGATTTGATGCTGCGTTTCACGGCATCCTTAAGTACATTGTTAAGCCGCCTAAAAAGCGCCAGGAAGATCTCGTGAATATTTTTAACTTTGAGGGCGCAGATACATTTACACCTCTCCTGGGTAAGCTGAACCTTCGGACTAACTACATGGTTCCTCTTGCCACCAAAGAGCAGCTAGAGACTCTGTCAGAGGCGGCCTGCTCGGCGCAGATATGCGAGACGCTCGCAACCTATATCGCTCACGGGCTCGAACAGGAATACGGAGTTGTGGAAGTAAAGGCTCCTGCTCCCTACGGCCTAAACTGGACAGATGAGTGGCTTAGGGAGATCGCAAGGATCACAAACAGGACGGAGCTTGTTGAAAATGTAATAAAGAGTGAGCACGAGAGGGTTGAGGGGGAGCTTGGAAAGTTAAAAGAAAAGCTCTCGGGCAAGACAATATATATCATTGCAGGTGATGCTTACACGCACAACCTTGCCAACGCGGTGGGGGATCTGGGACTTAAGATAGCGGGCGTGAGTGCACTTCATCATGATCAGAGGAGTGATTCCGACGAAGTAAATACTCTGCAAGATCTGGTAAATAGCGCAGGTGAGATCGATAATTTCACGGTCTGCAACAAGCAGCCCTATCAGCTGATCAAGCTGATAAAGAAGGTCAATCCCGACTTTCTGATAATCCGACATCAGGGTCTTACAGAGCTTGGATACAAGCTGGGAATACCAACGATATTTGAGGGAGATGCCAACTACTCTGTGGGATATGACGGAGTTATCCGGCTCGGAAACAGGCTATGGGAAGCCTATATCACCAGAAAGTTCATCCAGAATGTGGCAGAGCATACAACTCTTCCATACACAGACTGGTGGCTCAATGAGCAGGACGATCCATTTTACTATGAGAAGGGGAGCAAAAAAGAATGAGTACATTAATTGAAAAACCCAGATTTTCCTGCGCGCTCGCAGCACAGCAGACAGTACTTGCAATCCCCGGGGGAATACCGGTGATCCACGCAGGTCCCGGATGCGCCTCCAAGGCAGCAGGCTTTGCGGCCTTTCAGTCCGGCCTTCAGGGCGAGGGCTACGCCGGAAGAACGCATATATCCTGCACAAATGCAGGAGAAAAAGAAGTTGTGTTTGGCGGAGAGAAAAACCTGGAGCAGGTAATAGACGGGGCACTGAAAGTATTAAAAGGCGATCTGTATGTGGCGCTCTCGGGATGCACTGCAGGAATAATAGGTGACGATACAGCTCAGGTTGCTTCGGGCTTTGCCAGGAATGGCAGGCCTGTAGTAGGTGTGGATACTGCAGGGTTTAAGGGCAACAACTACATCGGACATGAGCTGGTGGTAAATGCGATCATCGATCAGTATGTCGGAAATGTGACTCCTTCGGTAAAGAAAGGCCTTATAAATCTCTGGTCTGTGGTTCCCTATCAGGATCCGTTCTGGAGAGGAGATATTGAAGAACTTAAGAGCCTTCTGGAGAAACTTGGACTTAAGGTGAACACCTTTTTTGGATATGAGAGCGAGGGTGTTTCCGAGTGGAAAGATATACCGAACGCCGAGTACAACCTTATCGTGTCACCCTGGGTCGGACTTGATATCGTAAGGCACCTTGAGAAGAAGTACAAAACGCCGTTTATTCATTACAAGTCACTCCCAATGGGGGCAAAGGCTACGAGCAGATTCCTTAGGACCATCGGAAAAGAAACAGGCGTTGATCCGTCGCTGGTGGAGAGAGTGATAGCTAAGGAGGAAAAGAGATATTATGAGTATTTCATTTCGTTCTCGGATTTTGTTGCTGAGCAGAGAAATGTTCTCCCGTATGAACTTTATGTGGCATCTGATGCTGAGTATGCAGTGGGTCTCACCGACTACCTTGTTAATGAGCTCGGGTTTCTCCCCTACGGGATTTATGTAAATGACGACCCATCGGGCGATAAAGCTGAGCTTGTAAAAGAAGCTTTTGCTCAGACACTTAAGGAATATGAGGACAAGCTCTTTTTCCAGGCAGACGGAGGACTTATAACTACCGACATAGAAAAGAGACTAGGAAAGAGCAAGAAGGCTCTGATCTGCGGAAGTTACTGGGAGAGATGTATAGCCAAGGATACGAACAGCTTTTTCCTGCACCTGAGCCTACCGATCAGTTCAGAGATCATAACAAGTTCGACGTATGTGGGATACAACGGAGGACTCAGGCTCATAGAAAAGATCTATTCCTACGCATTTAACAGGGGCAACCTCTCATCCAGAACCCATGTCGAATAATGAGGAATGTATATGCGCTTTGACATTGTTTATTTGTGGAAATATTTTTGGAAGATACTGCCATACCTTAGAGTGACCCTTGAGTATGCGGGCTTATCTCTCCTTTTCGGACTGATATTTGGAAGCATTCTGGCGGCATTTAAGCTTCAGAAGTACAGGATCATAAGATATTTCGGAGTGGTTTATACAGCCGTCTTCAGGTCAATTCCGCCGGTAGTGCTTCTGTTTCTTGTTTACTACGGACTTCCTCAGCTTCTTTTAAATACTGTAGGGATCGACATTCAGAATGAGGAGAAGATACTCTATGTCATCATCACTATATCTATCCTTAGCATGGTGTCTCTGTCTGAGGTGATACGAAGTGCGTATACTTCGATAGATAAGGGCCAGTATGAGGCAGCTATTTCTTCAGGACTGTTGCCCATCCAGGCAATGGTGAGGATCGTGATACCTCAGATGATATACGTGGCGCTTCCAAATATCGGCAACATCGTGATCTATCTTATTAAAGAGGGAAGTCTTGGATTTACCATCGGTCTCGTTGATGTGTTTGGTAAGGCCAACAGTCTGAACCAGAACAGTTATAGCAATTACATTTTGGAGATTTATACTGCCTTGGCACTCATATACTGGTTTACTTCAATACTGCTTGAAAAGGGCATGAAGCTTATTGAGCGCCGGGTATCATACGGAAGATAAAAGGGGAGAGGACATTTGAAGCTTGATCACAATTTTATTAAAAATACTTTTATAGCGGTGCTGGCCGGTGTACCCGTGACCTTCAAACTGATATTAGTGGTTCTCCTCTTTTCAATACCGCTGGGGGTTGTGGTCGCTATTGTCAGGATGAATAAGAGCGGAGTTCTGTCAAAGATATTCTCTGTCTATGTGTCGTTTATCAGAGGAACTCCTGCCATGGTTCAGATCTATCTTTTGTACAATGCGCTTCCTGTGGTAATAATGAGGTTTTTTCAGGAGAAGGGCATAGGCATAGATGTATATGGCATCAAGGGAATGACCTATGCTTACTTTATCCTGACAGCCACTTATATAGCTGTCATGTCTGAGAGTTTCAGGGGAGGTCTCTCAGCGGTTGACAAGGGGCAGCTGGAGGCTGCGAAGTCTATCGGGCTGACGCCCTTTCAGGGCTATTACCGCATCGTGATCCCACAGGCCATGGCCAATATTTTGCCGGTCCTTGCCAACAATGTAACGGGACTTGTCAAGATGTCATCTCTTGTCTTTGCCATGTCGGTATTTGACATCACGGCAATTGCCAAGACCGAGGGAGCAAGGCACACGACCTATGTGGAGGCATACCTTGTGATCGCTGTAATGTATATCACTCTTAATCTGACCATAGAGCTGATATTCAAATTACTGGAAAAGAGGATCAAAGAGTATCACGCTCTGTGATGTGGGAGGAGATCATGCTGGAACTTAAAGATGTTAAAAAATCCTTTGGGAAGAACAGAATTCTCAAAGGTGTGGACATAAGCGTAAACAAAGGAGATGTGGTTGTAATACTCGGGCCCAGCGGCTCAGGAAAGACAACACTTCTTCGCACTATCAATTTTCTTGAGAGGGCAGATTCCGGAACGATGATATTTGACGGCAAGACCTATGACATGAAAAGGGCAGGAAAAAAGGAAGTCAATTTTGTCAGGAAAAATACTGCATTTGTATTCCAGAACTATTGCCTTTTCAATAACAAAACTGTCCTTCAGAATGTGACGGAAGGTCTCATCATAGGAAGAAAGGTGCCCAAGGCAGAGGCTGAAGTTAAGGCCAAAGCTGCGCTTGAAAAAGTCGGAATGCTTGATTATGCGGATTACTATCCATCGAGGCTCTCGGGAGGAATGCAGCAGAGGGTAGGAATTGCAAGGGCGGTAGCGGTTTCACCGGATATCATCCTCTTTGACGAACCGACATCTGCCCTGGATCCGGAACTTGTGGGAGATGTGCTCAAGGTCATAAGGAAGCTCGCAAAGGAAGATATCACGATGATAGTGGTAACGCATGAGATGTCTTTTGCAGAGGATGTGGCGAACAAGGTGATCTTCATGGCGGATGGAGTAGTCGTTGAGGAGGGTACTCCCGAGGAGATATTCTATCGCCCTAAAGAGGAGCGCACCAGACAGTTCCTTTCAAGGATAATCCCGGTTGACAATTACGTTATATGACGTATGGTGAAAGTCGGGCTCGGCGGTCAGCAGCGGCAAAACGCAAAAGTTTTGCTCATGTTAAAACGGACACTACGACGAGCCCGGAGCACCAATCTCTGCGTGAATAGTCACTTGAGATTGGTTGGTCTCGTCTGCGTGGTTTAAAAGCGCAAAATCTTTTGCATTTTTCGCTGCTGACCGCCGAGCCCGACTTTCACCTGATGATCAGCGTTTGATCATCGACACAGTTTATCAGGAGACAGACATGAGCTATAAGATAGCGGTAGCAACATCAAATGAAAAAGATATCGATCTTGGATTCGGACAGTGTGAACTCTTTACGATATATGAGGTTTCCGATAATGGGGAATACAGGACTGCAGAGAAGAGAGAGGTGACGGTGGACGAATCGGAGCTTCCGCAGGACTTTGGAACCATGAAATGCGCAGGACGTGCGATCGTAAAGTCAGATAAACTCTCTGACTGCAGGGCTGTGATCTGCAGCGAGATAGGATTTAAAGTCAGGAAGAACTTAAACAGCCGCGGTATATCGGTATTTGACGTCGAGGGGACAATAGATCCGATTATCAGAAAGATCATTGATTACTATTCGAGGACTGTTGGAGCATGAAGCATTGAACAAACCGTGTTGACAGAATAATTGAAGACTAACCCGGAGGGGAGCAGGTATGGATGAAGTTGAGAAACTTATAATAAAGACAATTGACGATCACAGGGAAGAGATCCTGGAATTTGCCAATGATATTTACACTCACGCGGAGCTTGGATATAAGGAGTTTCGCACCAGTGAGAAGTTTAAGGAGAAGATGAGAGTACTTGGGCTTCCTCTTCAGGAAGATCTTGCCATAACTGGAGCAAAGGCGTTTCTCAATCAGGACAAAAAAGATAATATCTCACTTGCGGTTATTGGAGAGCTGGATGCATTAAGGATACCCACCCACAAATTTGCAAACCCCGAGACATCGAGCGCTCACTGCTGTGGCCATCACGCTCAGCTTACGGGTGTGATCGGTGCAGCAATTGCTCTTACGATTCCGGTGGTTGCAGAAAAGCTGGACGGACAGGTTGAGTTCTTTGCTGTACCGGCTGAGGAGTACGGCGAGGTTGAGTTTAAGAACACGCTCATCGAACAGGGTAAGATCAAGTACGGCGGGGGAAAATGTGAGCTCATCAGGATAGGAGCATTTGATGATATTGATATTGCTCTTGCACATCACACTGATGAAAGAGGAAACAGGATAGGCTCAGGAAGCTGCAACGGATTTGTCTCCAAGGTCATAAGGATAAAGGGAAAAGCTTCCCACGCAGCGGGTGCTCCGGATCAGGGAATAAATGCACTCTCTGCAGTGACACTTGGTCTGTCAGCTCTTGGACTTAACAGAGAGACCTTCAGGGACGAGGACTATGTGAGGGTTCACCCAATACTCACAAAGGGCGGAAATCTCGTAAATGTTGTTCCGGATGAGGCTGTCATCGAGACCCTGGTCAGAGGCAGAAGCCTTGATGCATTCTCTGATGCAGCAAAAAAGACTGACAGGTCTTTTAAGGCAGGGGCAATGGCTATCGGTGCAGACTATCGCATAGAGACCATGCCCGGCTATCTTCCCGAGATTCCCCAGAGCTTCCCTGATGAGCTCATCGATGCCTTTGATGAACTGACAGACCACAACTTTGAAGTGGTTTCGCCATCACATCACACCAACGGATCTACCGATGTTGGAGATGTGCAGCACCTTCTTCCGGTCCTTACCTTCAGAACCGGAGGAATTACAGGGGGACTTCATCAGGATAATTTTGACGTGGTTGATGAAGATACGGCTTACATACTCACAGCCAAAATGTTTGCGATCAGCACCTACAGACTCCTTAAGGATGGTGCTGCTCTTGCAAAAAGCATTACAAACGGATATGAGCCAAAGTTCAAGAATAAGGAAGAATATACTCAGTTCATGGACTCGTTCAGCAATGTTGAGGAAGGTTCATACAGGTAAATGACATAATAATCTCTTTTCATAAAATGCCTTAGGTAGTTGCTTCACAAAAATCTGTGGAGCAATTACCTTGTTTAGGGTAGAATAAGAAGAAAAAAATGGGGAGGGCAAAATGGGAGAATACAATTTTGACGAAATTCATGACAGAAGAAATACATCCAGCATAAAGTGGGATTTTGGTCTGGAGAGAATGGGACGCGATGACCTGCTTCCACTGTGGGTTGCGGATATGGACTTTAAGCTACCAGGCGAAGTAATAGAGGACATAGTAAAGAGAGCTGAGCAAGGCATCTTTGGTTACACTGATCCAGGGGAGAGCTACCTCTCTCCGGTAAAGGAATGGTACAAAAAAAGACACGGTGCAGAGATCGGGAGCGAGGAGATAACTGTTGTTCCCGGAGTTGTCTATGCAATTGCTCTGGCTGTAAGGGCATATACAAATCCCGGTGATGCTATCATCATCCAGCAGCCGGTCTACTATCCTTTTGCGTCATCCATAACTCAGAACGGAAGAAAGCTTGTGAACAATCAGCTGGTCTATAAGGACGGCCGCTATGAAATAGATTTCGAGGATTTTGAAAAGAAGATAGCAGAAAATGATGTTAAGATGTTTATTTTCTGCTCGCCTCACAATCCTGTCGGAAGAGTCTGGAAGAAGGAAGAAGTAATGAGGCTCGCTGAGATATGTAAGAGGCATGACGTGTATGTCTTTGCAGATGAGATACACTCTGATTTTGTCTTCAAGGGACATAAGCATACTTCATTCCTGACACTTCCTGATGAGTATAAAGCAAAACTCATAGTCGGTACTTCTGCCAGCAAGACCTTTAATCTTGCGGGACTTCAGGTATCAAATATCTTTATACCAAACGAAGATACCAGAAAGCTCTTTAGAAAAGAAAACGGTGCTGCAGGATACGAACAGCCAAATGTCCTTGGAATGGTTGCGACGAAGTCAGTGTATGAGAAAGGAGAGCAGTGGCTTGATGAACTCCTTGAATATCTTGAGGGGAATGTCAGCTATGTCCGTGACTTTTTAAAAGAGAATCTGCCGCAGGTTAAGCTTATTGAGCCTGAAGGCACATATCTCATCTGGCTTGATTTTTCAGAGGTTACAGACGATTATAAGGAGCTTGAAAGAATAATTGTAGATAAGGCACACCTCTGGCTTGATGCGGGGATCATTTTTGGGAGAGAGTCAGCTCTTTTTGAAAGAATTAATATTGCCTGTCCGAGGCAGATAGTCGTGCAGGCCATGGAACAGCTTAAAGAGGCACTGGGAGACTGACAGACTATAGTGGAGGAACAGGTATGGAATGTAGTGGATGTAACAGATGTACGCAGATAAACTGCAGTATCGACACAAAGTGTCAGCAGCTTGACAGGAGCATGATGGATCAGTACGGTGCCATCAGTTTCCCTATATATCAGACTGCCACATTTGCACATCCGGGGCTTGGGGAGAGCACCGGATATGACTATTCAAGGGTTCAGAATCCGACGAGAAAACAGCTTGAATCTATCGTCGGATACCTTGAAAACGGCAGGGACGCCATTGCCTTTGCCAGCGGTATGTCCGCAATAGCTGCACTTATGGAGCTGTTCAGGATCGGGGATCATTTCATTATTGATTCGGATCTGTACGGAGGCAGTGTAAGGCTGTTTAATGAGATAAGCAAAAAGAACGGCCTGACCTACACATCTGCCAACCTTAGCACAGATGATGTCAGACCGCTCATACAGGAGAACACCAGAATGATCTATCTGGAGACTCCGACCAACCCTATGATGAACGTGACAGATATAAGGGCACTGTCTGAGATAACAAAGGAAAAAGGGATACTTCTTGTTGTTGATAACACATTTCTTTCGCCCTATTTTCAGAATCCTCTGGACCTTGGAGCAGACATTGTGGTGCACTCCGGGACCAAGTTTCTTGGCGGTCATCACGATACTCTCGGAGGATTTCTTGTGGTTAAGGATGATGATCTTGATGAGAGACTTAGGTTTATCTATAAGACAACAGGCGCTGTGCTTAGTCCCTTTGACAGCTTTCTGATCCTGAGGGGCATCAGAACCCTGGCGGTAAGAATGGAGAGAGCACAGGATAACGCCCTTAAGCTTGCGCATTTCCTCAAGGGCAATAAGCATGTGACAAAAGTGATATATCCCGGACTTGAAGAGCACCCCGGATATGAGATCATGAAAGAACAGGCGAGGGGATTCGGCGCCATGATCACATTTGAAGTTGAGAGCGAGGAGTTTGCAAGATCAATCCTTAGAAATGTTCAGCTGATCTATTTTGCGGAGAGCCTTGGAGGAACAGAGACGCTCATTACCTATCCTATAACGCAGACTCATTCAGACATGCCAAAGGACATACTTGAAAAGAACGGAATCAATGAACGTATTCTCAGGCTGTCTGTGGGTATAGAGGGAATAGCAGATCTTATCTGCGAATTTAACAGAGTATTTGCTATAGCAGAGAGTGAGGCATAATTTATTATTCCTGTAGTTGTGAGAGGTACGTTTTTTAGATTATAATAGTTCTGTATTCAATAAAGTATGAAGGAGAATGATCTATGAAGACAGAAGTCATAACTGTATCGAGCCAAGGCAAGGGCATCGACGAGGCCCTTTCACAGGTCGAGAGTGCGGCAGGGGAGCTTAGGCTTGAAAGAAAGGATGCCTTGCATCTGCGTCTCATTGCTGAGGAAATGCTGAATATGATGCGCTCCATAATTGGGGATCTTGAGGGGAAATTCTGGATTGATTCCTCTGATGACAGTGTGCTGCTGCATCTACAGGCTGTGACTTTGCTGGACAGACAGCAGAGAAAACAGCTCATCGCTGCTTCTTCGAGTGGCAGGAATGAAGCTCATCGTGGCATCATGGGCAAGATCCTCGCCTTCTTTGAGCCAATGCCGATAGATGATACTCCGGAATATCTTCTTGACTCCTGCGAGGCCAGCGAGAACGGAGACCTCACCTGGTCTCTCAATGCCTATAAAGAGCGCCTCAGAAGAAATCTGGAAAACGGAGAGGCAAAAGAGGAGTGGGATGAGCTTGAGAAATCTCTCATTTCACATCTGGCTGATGATATAAAGGTCAGTATCAGAGGTTATGATGTTGACCTTGTGATCAGTAGGAAGACTGTAAACTGATAAGCCTCATTGCATAATGCTTAAAGTAATATGGATACCAAAGGCCGGAAAAGAAATGATCTTCTCCGGCCTTCCTTTTTGGCAGGCAGTCAGCTCTTTTTCACTTGAGGACTGACAAAGATATTAACTATATCCTCACAGAACAGATTACAGACTTAAGACGGGAGAAGAGATATGGAATGCAGTGGATGTAACAGATGTACACAGATAAATTGCAGTTTTGACCCCTTACATGATCATTTTCTGTTATAATCATATTAGGCACTGCTATTAAGAATATCGGGTATATTGCATGAAGGACATCACCAATAATAACGAAGTTTACGAGTATGTAGTCGCCAATATTGATGACGCCATTTCCAATGAATGGATAAAAGTCTATTATCAGCCTGTTGTAAGGTCTCTTACAGGGCAGCTTTGTGGTGCGGAATCTCTTGCCAGATGGATAGACCCGGACATCGGTTTTCTTTCCCCTGATAAATTCATAGGAGCTCTTGAGGAAAATCAGCTTATACATAAACTGGATTCTTTTGTGGTGGAAAAAGTCTGCAGTGATATTCATGATCACCTCATAGCCGGAAAGAGCGCATTTCCTGTCTCTATAAATTTCTCCAGGCTTGATTTTATCAAATGCGACATGCTAAAGCTGGTGGAAGAGGCAGTAGACAGATATGACATTCCCAGGGACTATATTCATATTGAGATAACTGAGAGCATGATCGCCCAGGATGAAGACATGATGACGAAAGTTATCACCAGCTTCAGAAACCGTGGCTATGAGATATGGATGGATGATTTTGGAAGCGGCTATTCATCCCTTACCCTGCTTCAGGATTATGAGTTTGATCTTCTTAAGATGGATATGCGCTTTTTATCCACCATGACTGAGAAATCCAAGATAATCCTGAATTCTACCATAAATATGGCAAAGAACATAGATATCAAGACCCTCAGCGAAGGTGTGGAGACTCAGGAACAGATTGACTTTCTGACAAATATAGGCTGCGGCAAGCTTCAGGGATATTATTTTGGCAAGCCTGAGCCTTATGATGACATGCTTGCAAGCATTGCCAAAAAGGGGATAACCATAGAGGAAAGAAAATGGCGCGGTTACTATGAAACTGCCGGTCTTTCCATGAGCAATCTTGACAGACCTCTCCAGATAGTAGAGTTCGATGGTACTGCCTTCACGACTCTGTTTATGAATGAACCGTACAAGCGGCAGATTGGCATGTCGGGAGAGAGCATTCCGATCATTGACAGGTTCCTCTATTCTCCGACGTCTCCGGGTATGGACAAGTACTTTCAGTTCGCACAGTACCTTATCGAGAGCAAAGGACAGGAGACCTTCTTTTATACGATCAGAGGCAATTACTACCAGCTAAAAGGTACATATCTTACAGAGAATCTTGGAAAGTATCTTTTAAAGGTTTCGGTTAATAATATTTCAATTGACCAGAATACTGCGGAGAGGGACAGACTTGATTCAAGGCTTAGAGAGATCAATAATCTCTACGAAGTAGTTCTTTTGGTGAACTCGAAAGAGAATGTGGCAACTCCGCTTCTGGGCGGTTATAACTACAGTGAGGGGGTGCCTCTGCAGACAAAAGATATGGTTACGGTCTGCAAGGTTTTTGCCGGGAAGTATATTTTCCCTGGGGAGAGGAATTCTTTTCTTCAGTTCACACACAGTGCAAATGACCTGTCAGATGTATTTAAACCCGGCAAGAACTTCATTAAGCAACCGTTCAGAACCAGACAGCGCGACGGATCATATAAATGGCGCGAGTACGCCATTCTTTCCATCTCCGGATCAGGTGGAACCGAGTTTTTATTTACTATCAGCAGTATTTCCGATGAATTTGCCAAAGCGCTTGACAGTACCGTTTACCGCAGTGTTCATGCTTACACCGAGGAAAACCAGAAGGAGGCTCATGACCGGGCAAAGCTATGGGAGACACTGATCCAAAATTCTACCCATAAGCTGTTCTGGAAGGATAAGGACAGGAGATTTAAAGGCGTCAGCCAGTCTTTTCTTGATTTCTACGAGATAAAATCTCCTGATGAAATAATTGGTAAAAATGATGAAGAAATGCACTGGCACGTGGACGACGGACCATATCAGGGCGATGAGCTTGACGTTCTGAGAAAGGGAAAAGTAGTGGTTAATGCGCCGGGGCAGTGCATCGTCAACGGAGTTGTTCATAATATCATCTGCAACAAAATGCCTGTATATGACAAGGGTGAAATTGTTGGCCTGGTGGGAAGCTTTGCAGATGCTGATCAGGAACTGTACAGGGTTCAAAAGCTCATCAGCCCGTCGAGATTGGATACAGCCACCAGGCTTATGAACAATAAGTTCTTCATGAGCACCATGATCGATTACGCTTCGCAGTATAATGAATCGGGCAGGAACTATGGGCTTATTGTTTTGCACAGTACCAATCACCGCCGCATCGAAGAGACCTTCGGCTCAAAGTTTGCAGTAAAGGTACTGCGGGAGATCGGCGAAAAGATAATTGATGTAATAGGCCAGCGCGCCGTGGCCGGAAGGACTAAAGAAGCCTACTTTGGAATTATCATTTATATAGATTCCAGGGAACAGCTTAAAGACCTTGCAAGGCAGTTAAAAGAACATATTGAGGAAATCAACACGGTAGATGGCAACAGTATAACCATCAGGATTGCAGTTGGGTGTAAGCTCAGGACAGAGGAAGGCATTACAGACGAAAACATCTACCAGACAGTCCTGGCCTTTATCGATGGAAAGTGACAGATTGAATGTACATGACCTTAGTGTTAGAATTTAATCAGGAATAAATCATTTATTCATCGGGAGGTGTAATTATGTTTGGAAAATCTTCAAAGGATATTTACATCAACAATGAGACCAAGCCGATTTCAGTAGGCGGTGCCAATGACAATCCTTACATGCAGGAGATGCTGCGGGGAGAGGAGAGGCGCAGGGAGAAAAACTGCGAAGACATCTATAACAGACAGAACGGATATATAAGATGAAAAAAGGCCACTTTGAATTCAATACTTCAAAGTGGCCTTTTCAATCTTTCTTACAGCGAAGAAGCGTCGCCCTCGGAATACTTCTCATCGCAGTATCTGCAGCGGTAGATCTCATTGGCTTCATCAGCAAGATAAAAGATCTGTGGAAGCTCCTGCTCGATGGAAGAGATACATCTGGGGTTGTGGCATCTGATGACCCCGGTTATCTGCTTGGGGAGCTCAAGGCTTCTCTTTTCAATGATCTCGCCGTCCTTTATTACGTTGACTGTGATATTGTGGTCGATATATGCAAGGACGTCGAGGTTTAGTGAATCTATGTCGCACTCAACTTTGAGAATATCTTTTTTGCCCATCGCCTGACTCTTGGCATTCTTGATTATGGCTACTGTGGAATCAAGCTTATCAAGACCGAGGTGCCTGTATATCTGCATGCTCTTGCCTGCCTGAATATGATCGAGCACAAATCCTTCTTCAATTTTTCCTATATTAAGCATATCTGTTTACTCCTTTAAGTTGTTGGGTCATGTGACAAAAGCGCGGCTCGACGTTCATGCTCTTCCAAATGAGCAAGATTTTGCGATTTTTAAACCACGGAGTCGAGACCAGCCAGTCTCAAGTGCCATTGCACGCAGAGATTGGCGATCTGGGCTCGACGAAGTGTCTGGTTTAACATGAGCAAAAATTGCTCATTTGGAAGAGCATGAACGTCGAGCCGCGCTTTTGAACACAGCATTATTGTATGTGTAAAAGTGTCAGTATGAGGGCCATCCTTACGTAGAGTCCGTACTGAACCTGCCTGAAGTAAGCTGCCCTTGGATCATCATCGAGTTCAACGGAGATCTCGTTTACCCTTGGAAGAGGGTGGAGTATGAACATCTTCTCCTTGGCAAGAGCCATCTTTTCCTTGTCGAGGATATAAAAGTTGCGAAGTCTTATGTAGTCTTCCTCGTTGAAGAAACGTTCCTTCTGAACTCTGGTCATGTAAAGGAAATCGAGCTGAGGCATGATCTCTTCGAGCTTGATAACTTCCTCATACGGAATATTCTTTTGTCTTAGCATTTCTGTGATGTAATCCGGAACCCGAAGCTCCTTCGGGGAAATGAAGATGAAACGGATGCCCTCATATCTGCTGAGAGCATTGATGAGAGAGTGGACAGTCCTGCCGAATTTGAGGTCGCCGCAGAGGCCGATGGTGAAATTGCTAAGCTTGCCGTAAAGTGATCTGATGGTGAGAAGATCCGTGAGAGTCTGGGTGGGGTGCTGATGACCGCCGTCGCCTGCATTGATGACAGGAATGGTTGCTCTTGACGCAGCTACCATCGGAGCACCTTCCTTGGGATGTCTCATGGCACAGATATCTGCGAAACAGGAGATAACTCTTATCGTATCTGCAACGCTCTCGCCCTTGGCTGCTGATGAGCTTGTGGCATCCGCAAAGCCGAGGCATTTGCCGCCCAGCCTTAGCATTGCTGTCTCAAAAGAAAGCCTTGTCCTGGTACTTGGTTCATAGAAGCAGGTCGCAAGGATCTTGCCGTCGCACTTGTGGGAAAAGCCTTCCATATCTCTTTCGATTTCTCCTGCGAGATCAAACAGGTCCTCGAGCTCCTCAACCGAGAAGTCCAGAGGATTCATTAGATGTCTTAGATTTTCCATAAATTCTCCCCGTAAAATAATTATTTGGACTGCACAACAAAAGGCATAGCGGGCTGCGAGCCGTCTATAGGCATATGATAGAAGGTGCTCTCATCGCCGTACTGTTTAAAGTATATATATCTTGAAGTCAGGTTGATACTGTTGACTATGCCTTCATAAAGAACTGTTCTGTCGCTCCCGTCAAGATTGCATCTGACAAGTGCGGGCGTGTCGGAAACTGCGTTGGAGTAGTAGACATGGAGCCTGTCCACATTAAAGCAGTCCACGCGGTCTGATGTTATAAGCTCCTGCTCGCCGCTGTAGAGGTTGCTGCGCCAGAGCGTGTAATTGTCGTCGCCGTTGGGGTAATAGATATATCCGTCCTGAACTACAGGGAAGAATAAGTAGCCCGGAAGAAATGTTGTGGACATGTCACCTGAAGTGGTGTACATGGTGTGGATATCATGGTCGCTTGTAACACCTGTATAGTAAATGATCCCATTGTCATAGCATACCGGTGAAATCATCTCATTGGCAACCACGGACAGATCCTTCTTGTTGCACTTTATTTTGCGCAGCATCCCGCCGTTTTCCTGAGACTGGTAATAAACGTATTCGCCGCAGAGATTGACCTCTCCGCAGAACTCCCTGTGAAGGCAGGTCTGATTGCGCCCGCTGGTTCTGCATCTGTAGATGCCGTACTGATAGGTGGCACTTCCAAGGCCTGTGACATTTGAAGATTTACTGGTTGAATCCATGTAGAAATAAAGAAAACCGTCTGCACCGTTGATATATTTGACACCCATGCTGGTAATGCGCTTTGGACTTGACTCATCAACATTCATGGAATAGAGACAGTTGTTGTCGGATGCATTGGTGAAGTAGACTTTTCCGTCCATTTCAAAGAAATAACCTTTATTCTGAAGATTGCCGGCGGTGTTGCCCACATTGGACGGATCTGTCGGAACTCTTTTGTCAATGAGATAAAAGGTGAAAAAACCTGCAATAAAAAGGAAAAGTATAAACAAAACAAGAACGCCTCTTCGACTCATTCCGAACACCTCCATTGACCATTATATCCGCATCACGGCTTGCTATCAAGCTGTAATTGTTCTATCATAAAACAAGATTATATTAGTAATAACAGGAGAAAAAATGGACCTCACAGAACTTCGCAAAGAGATAGATAAAATTGACTCGCAGCTGGTAAAACTATACGAGGACAGGATGGAAGTGTCAAAGAAAGTTGCGGATTACAAGATAAAGACAGGCAAGAAAGTTTTCGACAGAGAAAGGGAGATTCAGAAATTAAATTCCGTGAAGGCACTTGCCCACTCCGACTTCAACAAAACAGGAGTTGAGGAGCTCTTTTCCCAGATCATGTCGATGAGCAGGAAGCTGCAGTACCAGATGCTTCAGGATGAGGGCGCATCGCTTCGACTGCCTTTCATACAGCTTGACGGCATAGATAAAAATGCATGCAGGGTGTGCTACCAGGGAGCAGAGGGCGCCTACTCCGAGATCGCCACAATGAAGTTCTTCGGAGAGAAAGTCAATTCGTATCATGTGGACAGCTTCAGAGATGCATTCTGCGCGCTTGAGGAGGGAAGCGCTGACTACGCCGTGCTCCCCATAGAGAACTCTACTGCAGGGATCGTAAGTGAGATATATGACCTTTTGTCCGAGTTCGAGTGCTACATCATAGGCGAGCAGATCATAGAGATAAGGCACTGCCTGATGGGCGTTCCGGGGGCAACACTCGATGACATAAAAAGCGTATATTCGCATCCGCAGTCGCTGATGCAGTCATCGCGCTTTTTGTCAGAGCATCCGGCCATTAACCAGATAAGCATGAAAAACAATGCCTTTGCTGCGAGGAAGGTTGCGGAGGATGGCGACAGGACTCAGGCTGCGATAGCCAGCAGCAGGGCTGCTGAGATCTACGGACTTGATATCATCAGGGAGGGTATCAATCAGGCTGATTCCAATTCCACCAGATTTATTGTGGTGACCAATCAGAAGGTCTTTTTTAAGGGGGCGCGCAAGATAAGTATCTGCCTTGAGATACCTCATGAAGCCGGCTCTCTCTACCACATCATGTCTCACTTTATCTACAACAATCTGAACATGACAGGGATCGAGTCAAGGCCGATCGAGGACAGGGACTGGGAGTACAGATTCTTTATTGATTTCGACGGTAATCTCGAGGAGAGTGCTGTCAAGAATGCGCTTAGAGGCCTGAGGGAAGAGGCCAAGATGCTGAGGATACTTGGAAATTATTGAGGAGATATGCCATGACAGGAGAAGTTTTTGCAGCAATCGATCTGGGCTCGTATGAGATGGCCCTCAAGATATTTGAACTCTCAGACAAGGGAGGGGTAAGAGAGATAGATCACGTCAGACACCGCATGGATCTTGGGTCTGAGACCTACGCTACCGGCAGGATAGGGAGCGGTCACGTAGAAGAGATGATAAGGATCCTCGGTGAATTCCGCCAGATCATGAAGGGGTATGGAGCAACTCACTACAAGGCTTACGGAACCAGCGCGGTCAGGGAGACCAGGGACATTGTGATCCTGCAGGAACTCATCCGCCAGAGGACGCACCTCAAGCTTGAAGTGCTGAGCAACTCTGAGCAGAGATTTCTTGATTACAAATCCATTGCCCTTAAGAACGAACAGTTTCAGGAGGTCATAAAAAGACCTACTGCGATCGTGGACATCGGAGGAGGAAGCATACAGATATCCCTCTTTGAGAAGGATGCGCTTATAGCGACACAGAACCTCAAGATCGGAGTATTGAGACTTCATGCCATAATGCAGACTGTACAGGCTACGAGGCTCAAGTACTTTGAACTGATATCAGAACTTGTAAATACTCAGCTTTCTGTCTTTTCCAAGATGTACCTCAAGGACAGGAAGATTGAGAATCTTATCATAATTGATGATTACGTCTCCCCGGTCATAAGGAGGATCAAGGATGATCCTTCCATGAGGGGCTTTGTTACGAGTGATGAATACATTAACTTCATGGAGAAGGCATCGGATGTGAATGCCACTGCGGTTGCAAGGAAATTCGACATGCCCGAGGAAAATATTCCGCTTTTGTATGTATCGGGCATATTGATCAAGTGCATACTTGAGATCACGAAGGCTGAGAGACTGTGGGCGCCGGGCGTTACACTCTGCGACGGTATAGCGTATGAGTATGCGGAGAAAAAGAACTTTATCCGTTCACCGCATGACTTTGAACACGACATAATCTCCTGTGCTCAGAACATCTCCAAGAGATATATGGGAAGCAAGTCAAGGAGAGAGACACTGCAGAAGATCGCGCTGGAGATATTTGACAACACCAGGAAGATTCACGGACTATCAAAGAGGGACAGGCTTCTTTTGCAGGTGGCTACGATGCTGCATGACTGCGGCAAGTACATAAGCATGGTCAACCTTGGGGACTGCTCGTTCAACATAATAATGTCGACAGAGATTATCGGGCTGTCACATCTTGAGAGGCATATTGTTGCAAATGTTGTGAGGTACAATCATGAGGAGTTTGATTATTACGACAGTGGCAGTACCTATTTGGAGGGACTTCCGAGGCAGGACTACCTAAGAATTGCCAAGCTTACTGCAATCCTGAGGCTGGCCAATGGACTTGACAGAACTCACAAGCAGAAGTTCAAGGATATCAAAGCCGTTATCATTGGCAAGGAGCTTGTGATAACAATAGACAACAGGGCCGATATCACTTTGGAGAAGGGGCTGTTTAAGAACCGGGCGGCATTTTTCGAGGAAGTGTTCGGCATTAAACCTGTCATCAGACAGAAAAAATTGTGAGGTGGAAATATGGCAAAAGACAAGAGCGCAATAGATTTTGAAGATTCCCGCTATTACATAAACAGAGAGCTCAGCTGGCTTCAGTTCAATGAGAGAGTTCTCTCTGAAGCTGAGGATGAGTCCAATCCGTTGTTTGAGCGGCTTAAGTTCCTCAGCATATCTGCCAGCAATCTTGACGAGTTCTTCATGGTGAGGGTCGCGTCTTTGAAGGACATGATAAATGCCGGGTACAAGAAGCTTGATATTGCGGGGATGACTGCGGCCGAGCAGCTTGAGAAGGTGCTGGTATCGGTGCACAGTTTTGTTGACAAGCAGTACGGGATATTTAACGGTAGCCTCATTCCGAGCCTTCTTGAAAACGGGCTTGAGATAACTGACGGAAGCGATCTTTCAGAAAAGGATCTGCGGTATGTGGACAGGTATTTCGATGACGTTGTATATCCTGTTCTCACGCCTATGGCAGTTGACTCGTCGAGGCCGTTTCCGCTTATAAGGAATAAGACGCTCAACATCGGTGCTCTTCTTAAAAAGAAGGAGGGCAAGGATGATGTGGATTTTGCGACCGTCCAGGTTCCGGATGTCCTTCCCAGGATACTTGAGATTCCCGAAAGCAATAAGGACGGCAAAAGAAAGATAATGCTCCTTGAGCAGATCATTAACAGGAATATGCAAAAGCTATTCCTCAACTACGACATTCTCGCCAGCGGTGCCTACAGAGTAGGGAGAAACGCGGATCTGTCCATAGATGAGGACGAGGCTGAGGACCTGTTGAAAGAGATCGAGAAACAGCTCAAAAGGCGCCAGTGGGGTCAGGCGATAAGGCTGGAGGTCCACACCGGCATTGACAAGAAACTTCTTAAGTTCATCGCAAGGGAGCTTGGTGTGGAGGACAATGAAGTCTATGCCATTGACGGTCCCCTTGACCTTACCTTCCTTATGAAGATGTACAAGCTCGAAGGGTTTGACAGCCTTAAAGAGACGAGCTACTTGAGTCCTCAGCCGGTTCCTGAATTTGCCGGTGGAGACAACATATTTGACGTGATCGAAAGAGGCGATGTGCTGATGCACCATCCCTACCAGACGTTTGAAAACGTCGTGAAGTTTGTCGAGAGCGCGGCTGTTGATCCTGATGTACTTGCCATCAAGCAGACCCTGTACAGGGTGAGCGGCAACTCGCCTATCATTGCGGCGCTTGCCAAGGCTGCGGACAACGGCAAGCAGGTCACTGTACTGGTTGAACTGAAAGCCAGATTTGATGAGGAGAACAATATCGTGTGGGCAAAGATGCTTGAGAAAGCAGGATGCCACGTTATATATGGACTTGTGGGACTTAAGACACACTGCAAGATCACTCTGGTAGTAAGGCGCCAGGAGGACGGTATAAAGAGATATGTACACCTTGGCACAGGCAACTACAACGATTCGACAGCCAAGCAGTACACCGACGTGGGACTGTTTACCTGCGCTCCATCCTTTGGTGAGGATGCGACTGCAGTATTCAATATGCTCTCAGGTTATTCAGAACCTCTTGGATGGAACAGGCTCTCACTTGCACCGCTCTGGCTCAAGGACAGGATACTTGATCTTATAAAGAGAGAAGAAGAACATGCGATGGCAGGCGAACCGGCTCACATAATTGCCAAGATGAACGCGATCTGTCACAAGGACGTAATCGCGGAGCTATACAGAGCGAGCAGTCTCGGAGTAAAGATTGATCTGATAGTGCGCGGTATATGCTGCCTCAGGGTAGGCATTCCAAAGGTCAGTGAGAATATAACCGTAAGGTCTATAGTTGGCAATTTCCTTGAGCACAGCAGGATATTCTATTTTGAGAACGGCGGAATCCCTGAGTATTACTGTAGCAGCGCCGACTGGATGCCCAGGAACCTCGAGCGCAGGGTTGAGATTCTTTTCCCTATAGAGGATGAGAAACTAAGAAAGAAACTCAGGAACATTCTCGATACGGAGCTTAGGGACAACGAGAAGGCTCATGTCATGGATGAGAACGGCATTTATGTAAAGAGAAACGCAGGAGGAGCCGATGACGGCGAGAGGGTCAATTCTCAGAGGATATTTGGTGAGGAAGCCGCAAATGAGGCAAAGGTCCCAACGCACGCTGAGAGCAGGGTCTTTATCCCTGAAAAGAGTCCTTCGGCCTGATTGGAGGAGCAATGAGATATATACTTGCATCGGGATCTCCCAGGAGAAAGGAGCTTCTCTCAAAGGTGATCCCGGATTTTGAGATCATTCCTGCAGTTTCCGAGGAAGTTACGTCGCAGGAAGAACCGCTGGAAATTGTAAAGGAGCTTTCATATCAGAAGGCCGGGGAAATATTTTACAAAACTTTAACATATAGCAGGGACAGACTTGTTGTAATCGGCGCAGACACCGTTGTATCATATAACCATAGGATTTTGGGTAAGCCGGCAGACCGCCGGGATGCGCAGGCTATGGTGGAGATGCTTCAGGGCAGAACTCACAGCGTGTACACAGGAGTCAGCGTTTTTTATACCGATGGTGAGGAGGAAAAGAGCTTTTCTTTTGGCGAGTGCACTCTTGTAAATGTTGCCGCTATGTCGGATGAGGAAATTCGGGATTACGTATCTTCCGGAGAGAGCGACGACAAGGCGGGAGCCTATGGCATACAGGGGATGTTTTCCAAATTTATAAGCGGTATAGAGGGCGACTATTTCAATGTGGTCGGATTGCCTGTAGCAAGACTATATAAGGAACTAAAAAGTCACAGTCTGTTGTGACATAAGGAGGTTTTTTATGCACGAGTATGATGAGGCAGTTCTGAGATGTTTTTTGGAGAATCAGGGACAGCTTTTCCCTGAGGATGTTGC
>CAMNEA010000041.1 GCA_946536145.1 uncultured Butyrivibrio sp. | reverse complement strand
CTAAGGTATTCCTTATGGACGAGCCTCTTTCAAACCTTGATGCCAAGCTTCGTGTTCAGATGAGAACAGAGATTGCTAAGCTTCATCAGAGACTTGGCACAACAATCATCTACGTTACACATGACCAGACAGAGGCTATGACTCTTGGTACAAGAATCGTAGTTATGAAGGATGGTGTTGTTCAGCAGGTTGATACACCTCAGAACCTCTATGACAAGCCAGGCAACCTCTTCGTTGCAGGATTCATGGGATCACCTCAGATGAACTTCCTTGATGCTGTTGTTGAAGTTAATGGCGACAAGGCTTCCCTTAAGATCGCTGGACAGTCAATCGAGCTTCCACCTGCAAAGGCTAAGAAGCTTATCGATGGCGGCTATGCAGGAAAGACTGTTACATTCGGTATCCGTCCTGAGGATGTTGATGATTCTGAGATGGTTATCAATACTTCAAAGGCTGTATTCGAGTCAACAATCAACGTATACGAGCTTCTTGGTGCAGAAGTTTATCTGTACTTTGATCTGGCTGAGTTCCCGATCACTGCAAGAGTTGATTCTCGTACAACAGCAAGACCTGGCGATAAGGTTAAGTTTGCTTTCGATGTTGAGAAGATCCATGTATTCGACAAAGAGACTGAGAAGACAATCACAAACTAATTTAAGGATTCATTTTGGAGCTGCGCACTTTGCGCAGCTCTTTTTCATTAATAGAGTATTATTTTTATGTTATACTCAGAATATAAGAACTCGTGACCTGGAGCAGGAGGTTTATCATGATTTCATCACAGACGATAAGGTCAAGTATTGAAGAACTTAGCAGCATAACTAAAGTTGAGCTTTGCGTCATTGATCTGGGCGGTGAGGAGGTTGCATCAACCAGTGAGAAAGAATTTCTGGATGCTTCGATAATCACAAGTTTTGCCAATTCACCGGTTGATTCCCAGGTTATTGGCGATGTGCATCTTTTTAAGGTTCTGGATGACGGAAGTCCCGCTTATGTGCTTCTTGCAAAGGGGGATTCCGAGCATGCGTATATGGTTGGGAAGATCGGAGTGAGTCAGCTCCAGAGTCTTATTGTGGCTTATAAGGAAAAATTTGACAGGAACAACTTTTTCCAGAATCTTCTTTTGGACAATATGCTTCTCATCGATGTATACAACAGGGCGCGCAAGCTTAAGATCGAAGTCAGCCTCCCCAGGGTAATAATCCTTGTGGAGACAGGAGTATCGAAAGACAATACGGCGCAGGAACTGCTGGGAGGAATGTACGGAAACCACTCCGGAGATTTTGTGACTGCGGTAGATGAGAACAGTGTGATACTAATAAAGACACTCACCAAGGGACATTCCTATGAGGAAGTTCACAGGATTGCCACAACGATAGTCGATATGATGAACACGGAGGCAATGCTGAATGTAAGGGTGTCATACGGCGCGATAGTAGATGAGCTCAAAGATCTCAGCAAATCCTTCAAGGAAGCGAAGATGGCGCTTGAAGTCGGAAGGATTTTCTACGCTGAGAAAAAAGTCAACGCATATAATACACTTGGAATAGGAAGACTTATCTATCAGCTCCCGGAGAGTTTGTGCAGACTTTTCATCGATGAGATATTTGGCGGCAAAGAGGTGCCGGATGATCTGGATGAGGAGACACTTAACACGATAAACAAGTTTTTTGAAAATAACCTTAATGTCTCGGAAACTTCAAGGCAGCTGTTTGTTCACAGAAACACACTTGTTTACAGGATTGAAAAACTGGAGAAGAGCTGTGGACTGGATGTAAGAAAATTTGATGACGCGCTTACCTTCAAGATAGCAATGATGGTCATCAATTATATGAAGTATCTGGAAACAAAAAGAGGAAATTAAAAAGCGATTCTCTAAAGGATGCATGCACGTTTACTCAAGGTAAAGAACAGGCGACCTTACAACACATGAAAGGTTCTACTTAGTGCTGCTTCGTTCCCGACCTGACACGGTTCGCAGATTTCCATTGCATAAGACCCGCTCCCACACAAAAGGACTGCTACATACACCCTTTACAAAACCGCTATCTAACTTAGATATAATACTGATTTTTTTGGATAATGTCAAATACAATGCTAACGGAAGAAGAAAAGAAAGATATCAGATATATGAAGGCGGCACTTGCCCAGGCAAAAAAGGCATATAAACTTGGGGAAGTGCCTATTGGTTGTGTCATCGTGTATGAGGACAGGATCATAGGAAGGGGTTACAACAGGAGAAACACCGACAGAACGCCGCTTGCACATGCAGAGATCACTGCCATAAAGAAGGCCGTAAAGACCATTAAAGACTGGAGGCTTGAGGAATGTAAGCTTTATGTGACGCTTGAGCCGTGCCAGATGTGCTCGGGAGCGATAGTTCAGGCGAGAATCCCAGAGGTCATCATGGGAGCGGAAAACCCAAAAGCCGGCTGCGCCGGTTCCGTGATGGATATATTGAACAATCCACAGTTCAACCATCAGGTTATGGTAAAGAAAGGTGTCCTTCAGGAGGAGTGCAGCAGTCTTTTGAAAAAGTTCTTTGAAGAGCTGCGGACCCGAAACAAGGCAGCAAAACTGCAAAGAAGAAGTGAGGATCAGGTTGAGGAATAGGAGCCATTGTGTTATTGTATACATGTGTTACAGAACAAAAAATGGATTAACAGGAGGGCGGAATGGTAACAACATTTGATAAGGGATGCTATCTTGTCGAGGGAAGCAGAATTATTCCGGATGATGAGAATGCCGTACAGGAGCTTTTAAGCCTTGGCGCCGGCGAAACCGGTAAAAATGAAGCAAAAGAAAACACCATAGCTTACGGGATACTGAAAAGTCACAACGTATCCGGCAATATGGAGAAACTGAATATAAAGTTTGACAAACTTACCTCACACGATATCACATACGTAGGTATCATTCAGACTGCAAGGGCATCGGGACTTACCAGGTTTCCCATACCGTATGTCCTCACCAACTGCCACAATTCGCTGTGTGCTGTAGGTGGAACCATCAATGAAGATGATCATATGTTTGGCCTTACGGCTGCACAGAAATATGGTGGAGTATATGTTCCGCCTCATCAGGCAGTAATTCATCAGTACGCAAGAGAAATGCTGTCGCTCGGCGGAGGCATGATCCTTGGATCTGATTCACACACAAGGTATGGCGCGCTTGGAACAATGGCAATAGGCGAAGGCGGACCGGAGCTTGTCAAGCAGCTTCTCTCTCAGACCTATGACGTGGACATGCCGGAAGTTGTGGCTATCTATCTTGAGGGAGAACCCGTGAAGGGAGTAGGTCCTCAGGACGTTGCACTTGCGATAATCGGCGAAGTATTTGGCAGCGGCTATGTTAAGAATAAGATCATGGAATTTGTCGGCCCCGGCGTGAAGAATCTGAGCGCCGATTTCAGAATTGGCATCGACGTCATGACAACTGAGACAACATGCCTGTCTTCGATATGGGAGACAGATGATGTGATCCGTGAGTACTACGAAACTCATGGCAGGAGTTCAGATTATAAAGAGCTTAAGCCGGGAAAAGTAGCGTACTATGATGGCCTTGTAAAGGTTGATCTTGGCAGCATCAGGCCTATGATCGCAATGCCATTCCACCCGAGCAATGTCTATGAGATCGATGAGGTGAACAGGAACGCCGCAGATATTCTTGCTGACGTAGAAAAGCGCGCTAAGGTAAGCTTCGGCGACAAGGTAGAGTTTTCACTTAAGGATAAGATAAAGAACGGAAAGTTCATGGTTGATCAGGGAATCATTGCCGGCTGTGCAGGAGGCGGTTTTGAAAATATCTGCGCGGCAGCTGATATTCTCAAGGGACACTTTATTGGAAATGACAGGTTTACACTCAGTGTATACCCGGCATCAACTCCGATTTTCATGGAGATTGTAAAGAACGGAGCAGCAGCTGCCATTCTGGAGTCAGGCGCTATCCTTAAGACGGCGTTCTGCGGACCATGCTTTGGCGCAGGTGATACACCTGCTAACAATGCCTTCAGTATCAGGCATTCCACAAGGAACTTCCCTAACAGAGAAGGCTCCAAGGTTCAAAACGGTCAGGTTGCCTCGGTAGCGCTTATGGATGCCCGCTCGATTGCAGCAACCGCAGCCAACAAGGGAGTTCTTACTCCTGCTACGGAGTTTGACGGCGAATTTACAGGCTATACATATCACTTTGACAGCGAGATTTATAAGAACAGGGTATTCGACTCAAAGGGCGTTGCAGATGAGAGCGTAGAGCTCCAGCTTGGCCCCAATATCAAGGACTGGCCTAAGATGTCAGCACTTCCTGAGAACCTTGTACTTAAGGTTGTCTCTGAGATACATGATCCGGTTACTACAACGGATGAGCTCATCCCTTCAGGAGAGACATCTTCATACAGATCCAATCCTCTTGGACTTGCTGAGTTCACTCTTTCCAGAAAAGACCCCGATTATGTGGGACTTGCCAAGCAGGTCCGCGCTGCCCAGGACGCACTTACAGCAGGGAAGGATCCGGTAGAGGCGTTCCCTGAACTAAGGAGTGTAATGGATGTGATCACAGGTGACTTTGCTGATGTAAATAAAGATAACATTGGCTTTGGGTCAACCATTTTTGCGGTAAAGCCGGGAGACGGCTCTGCTCGTGAACAGGCTGCATCCTGCCAGAAGGTTCTTGGCGGCTGGGCAAACGTTGCCAACGAGTATGCAACAAAGCGCTACAGATCAAATCTTATCAACTGGGGAATGCTTCCTTTTATAATAGAAGAGGGAGAGCTGCCGTTTAAGAATAAGGAGTACATTTTCCTTCCCGGAATCAGGACGGCTGTCAGGGAAAAGAATGATGAAATAAGGGCATTTGCAGTTACCGGAGGCACGATGAAGGAATTTAAGCTCCGGCTTGGAAACCTCACTGATGATGAGAGACAGATCATTCTTGACGGATGCCTGATCAATTACAACCGGGTAAAATAAAGTATATGTTTTTTGCTAGTTACTATGTTAAAAGAATAATCGGCCTGGCCGTGAGTCTGGCCATGGTGGGAAGCGTCGCAGGTTGCGGCGCTTCTGCTTCTAAGCTGTATTCAGACAATCAGCCGTCAGTCGCAGTTTTTAAGTCCGGCACAAAGTATGAGGTTCCCGAGCAGATTCCAAACATTCTTGCGGATCAGATCGGATATGACCTGCAGTCGGAAAAAGCGCTGGTTTTTCGAGGAGCTGAAACCCCAATAAACTTTGCGATATATGATAAAGAGAGCGGCGAAATGGTATATACCGAAGAGACCTTCAATCCGGTATATAACGCAGAGCTTGGTGAGTATGACTGTATCGGATATTTTAATGAGCTTAAGAGAAGCGGCACATATTATGCTTACTCGGATGTGCTTGGAGAGTCATACACTTTTGAGATAAAGGATGATATCTTCTCGGATTTATTCAGGCTTGCCTGCAGGAAATACCGTGACAGCTTAAATGGCAAGGGACACTTAGAAACTGATACGGCCTTAAGATGCAGGGTGGCAGAGAACCTTCTGATGGCAAATGAACTCAACGGGCCGGCATTTACAGATAACACGGGCGTACCTGAGAGCGGTAATCAGATCCCGGACATTCTGGATGAAGTAAGGCTTGAGGCAGAGAGCCTTCTTGAAATGCAGGATCAAAAGACCGGAGGGATTTACGGATCGTCATCTTCGGGGATTTCTATGGAGGCAACAATCTCTTTTGCCGGAATGATGTCAGCCTTTGGTTTGCAGTACCGAAGGTTTGACGAAGCTTTTGCTACGAGGGCTCTACAGGCAGCAGATATTGCCTGGGACTGCTTTTTGAAAAACGAAGATCCCAAAGAAAACACAATGGCATTTTTTGCCGCGGCGCAGTTATACAGGGCAACAGGGACGGATGAATACAGACAGGTTCTTGAAAACTTCTTTTTACGAAGCGATTTTGAAGAGCTCTTTAACAGCGATGAGGCAGTATTCTTAGGAGCTGTGACTTATCTTTCCATAAATCAGGATGTTGATATCGAAATCTGTAAGATGCTGATGAAATACCTTATGGAAAGAGCGGAGACAATAGCTGAGAAATCCTCACAGTCAGCTTATCTGGTGACAGACATCCCAAGAGACGGCAGTTTTACAAAGATGTTAAATGATATGAGATGCCTTACCATAACGGATCATGTCATTTATAATCATGAATATACTACGATAATAGAAAACCACATGCACTTTTTTGGCGGAATGAATCCGGAGGCGGTCAATTATATGACTGATAATACTGCACGAAGCTACAAGGAGAGCGGCCTTGACAGCATCCTGGACGATCCGGAGCAGAATTCTCTTCTTATATTTATGCTTAGCGTACTTGAAAATAAATAAAATCGGTTTGCAAGACATAACATGTGGTGTTAATATGTATGGGTCATGAATACAAATATTGGTGGATTGAACATAAATTACATAGATGAGGGAGAGGGGACTCTCCTTGTTATGCTCCACGGGTGGGGGTCAAACTGTGACCTCTTTCGCGGGGTGATAGGTTTTGCAAAGAGCAGGTATCACGTAGTAGCCATGGATATGCCGGGGTTTGGAAAGAGCGATGAGCCGCCGACGCCCATGAACGTAGACGACTACGTGAATTTTGTCCTGGAATTTGTTAAAAAACTGTATCCCGATGAGAAGCAGATAATCTTCCTCGGACATTCAATGGGCGGAAGGGTTATCATAAAACTTGCTTCAGGTATGCATGATGGAAGGATCAGGGCAGACTTTACTATACCCAAGATTGTGCTTACCGACTCGGCGGGAGTGATGCCTGTAAGGACAGATGCCCAGAAGAAGCGCACCAGGAGATATCACTTTTACAAAAACCTTCTGACAAGGACAGGGATTGCCAAGGCCTTTCCCGGTACTATCGACAGCCTTCAGAAGAAGTTTGGAAGCGCAGACTATGCGGCAGCGTCACCGGTGATGAGACAGTCTCTTGTCAAGGTGGTCAATGAGGATCTCGTGCCGTATATGCCTTCTGTTACAATGCCGGCTCTTCTTATCTGGGGAGATAAAGACACCGCGACACCTCTTTCAGACGGCAGGAAGATGGAGGAGCTGATGCCTGAGGCCGGTCTTGCGGTCATTGAAGGTGCGGGACACTATTCATTTTTAGACAATCAGTACCTGTTTAACAAGATTCTGGGAAGCTTTCTCGGGATCAGCTTTTGAGGTGACCACAGATGATTCTTTTTATAATAATGCTTGTTTCGGCCATAGGTCTTGCCGTATTCGGACTAAGATACCACACCCACATGCTGCAGCTGTCAAGCTATCAGTTCCAGGGGTATTTCAGACACCTTAAGACTGATTGGAAGAGGGTGATATATCATCTCTGTTTTATGCTGCTGAGTTTTGCGGTTTTACCGGGGTATGCATACGGAGGAGGGATAAGGCCCGTCGGACTCATTGTGTGCCTTGTTTTTTATGTGGGGCTTCTTATCTCCTACCGGCCAAGACCTGCAAAAAAGAAATTTGTAGTTACCGACAGGGTTAAGAGGCTGTTTATAACTTATGGGATCATAACACTTATCCTGCTGCTTCCGTCTTTTATAGGAGTTCTGCGTGCAGACCCTTCGGCGCAGGATAGCCACAGCTTCATGATCGCAGCTGATGTATATGCTTTCTTTCTTTCTCTGTATATCGGTGTGATCCCGTTTATACCGGCTCTTGGCAACTTTATCAACAAGCCGGTGGAGAACAGGATAAACAGGTATTTCATAGATGATGCAAAAAGGATGCTCACTCAGCACGGCAATCTTAGGATAATCGGCATCACAGGCAGTTTTGGCAAGACAAGCGTCAAGTACTATCTGACAACTCTTTTGTCTGAGGGCTTCAGGGTACTTATGACACCGGAGAGCTATAACACTCCGATGGGAATAGTCAGGACTATAAGGGAACACCTTCAGCCCACCCACGAGATCTTTGTCTGTGAGATGGGTGCGAGGCACCTGCATGATATAAAAGAGATAACGGATATTGTTCATCCGGATGACGGAATCGTAACCTCCATCGGATACCAGCACCTTGAGACTTTCCACTCGCTTGAGAACATCATCAGCACTAAGTATGAGCTTTTGGATGCTGTTGACGAGAAAGAGAAGGCAGAGGGGAAAACCCAGGGAAAGCATCTTAAATTCGTAAACGGTGACAACGAGATAATCAAAGCTAACATGAAGTACAAGGACGCTATCACATACGGACTTGGCGAGGGCAATGATTATCAGGCAAAAGACCTGCAGGTGACCGGGTCAGGAACCTCTTTTACAGTAACTTCTCCAAGCGGTGAGAGCGCCGGGTTTACGACGCACCTTGTGGGAAGACATAATGTTGAGAACATAGTCGGAGCAATTGCTGCGGCGAACAGCCTGGGGATACCGATGAGCAAGCTGAAGATGGCTGTAAGACGTCTTCAGAGTGTACCTCACAGGCTGGAACTCAAAAAGCACGGGAATGTCTCTATTCTGGATGATGCCTATAATTCCAATCCAAACGGTGCAAAAGTGGCAGTTGAGACTCTCGGACTTTTTGAAAGCAGCGTTAAGATCCTTGTAACACCCGGAATGGTGGAGCTTGGTGAGAAGGAAGAGGAATACAACGAGGAGTTCGGAAGGCAGGCAGCAGGTGTCTGCGATTACATCATACTCATTGGGCAGAAGAATTCAGCAGCCATTAAAAAGGGCGCTCTTTCTGCGGGCTTTGATGAGGAAAGGATATTTGTGAAGAATACCTTTACCGAGGGATCGCAGCTTATGTATGAACTTGACGCCGGAAGGGAGAAAGTAATTCTTTTGGAGAACGATCTCCCGGACAATTATAAATAAGTACTTATGAAGGAAGGCATATTATGAATTTAAAGGTAGCAGTTATATTTGGCGGTAAGAGCACTGAGCACGAGATATCAATAATCTCTGCCATTCAGGCAATAAAGAGCATAAACAGGGACAAGTACGAGGTTATCCCTGTGTACATGACCAAGAACAATGACTACTATGTGGGCGAGGATATAGATAAGATCGAAGAGTACACACACATACCGCAGCTCCTTAAAAAGAGTACTCAGGTGATCTGGGTAAAAGACGGCGACAGGGTCAGCCTTCACAGATATCCGATGAAGAAATTCGGAAACAATATTATAACTCAGGTTGATGTTGCATTCCCTATAGTTCACGGAACAAATGTTGAGGACGGAACACTCCAGGGATTTTTGGCAACACTGGGGCTCCCTGTTGTGGGATGCGATGTTCTGTCATCTGCAGTCGGTATGAACAAATACGTTATGAAAACAGTTCTCAAGGACAACAATATCCCGGTTCTTGACTGCAAGTGTTATACCTGGAAGGACTATGAGGATGTGGATGGGCTGGTGGCAAAGATAGAGACTGCTTTTTCTTATCCTGTCATCATCAAGCCATTAAATCTTGGTTCGAGTATCGGTATAAAGAAGGCATCTGACAGAGATGAACTTTTGGAGGCTCTTGAACTTGGATTTGAGTTTTCCAAGAAAATCCTTGTTGAGCATGCGATCTCAGAGCTTAAGGAGATCAACTGCTCGGTACTTGGTGACTATGAATCCGCTGAGGCTTCTGAGTGTGAAGAGCCTGTCAACTCTGACGACATTCTCACATTTGAGGACAAGTATATAAACGGCGGTAAGGGCACTGTCAAAGGCGGTGCAAAGAGCGGAGGAAGCAAGGGAATGGCTTCCCTTAAGAGAAAGATCCCTGCTGATATCACCCCCAAGATGAGGGACAGAATAAGGAAGATGGCGGTTGATGCTTTCATATGCCTTGGATGTTCCGGGGTATCAAGGATTGACTTTATGATAGATATGAGCTGCGGTGAAGTTTACCTCAACGAGATCAATACCATTCCGGGATCACTTGCCTTCTACCTGTGGGAGCCGCTTGGAATGAAGTACGAGCATCTGCTTGACAACATGATCCAGCTGGCACTCAAGGCTGACAGGGAAAACCACAAGGTTGTTTATTCCTTTGAGACCAATGTCCTTGAGGGTGTTCATCTCGGCGGCGGAACAAAGGGAAGTAAGATGTAATTATATGATAAAAAAGGACATCCTGAAAACATTTCAGTTTCAGGATGCCTTTTTATCAGCTGGTTTAAATCTTTAATTGAGGTTCTGATTCTTTATATAGACCTCTTCTATGATACTCTTGATATAGTCGTCTATGTTTTTCTGATCTTCCTTTGAGAGTTCGTTTATAATTACCGGCTTGCAGTACTCAATCACCACGTGAGTCGATTTAATAAAGGGGATATGCTTCTCAAAGATATCTTCCGTGTGGTTCACTACTACCGGGACTATGGGACAGCCGCTCTTCTGGGCAATCTTGAAGCTTCCCTTGTGGAATTCACCAAGAGGTGCGTCCGTCTTATTGCGGGTTCCCTCGGGATAGATGAAGATGGAGATGCCGTTTTTGACCTTGTCTATGGCACTGAGAATCATCTCCAGGCCCTTCTTGAGATTCTTCCTGTCAAGGAAGAGGCAGTCAAGATAGATCATCCAGATATTGAGAAGCGGAACCTTGAGGATCTCCTGCTTGGCTATGAAACCTGTGGGAGACGGAACCCTCGGATAAGTGATAACTATGTCAAAGATGCTCCTGTGATTGCTGACATAGAGAACAGCCTGATCCTTTGGAACATTTTCTTCTCCTATAACAGTCCTCTTTATGCCGCATATGAAGATGACGACCCTGAAGGCCCAGCTTACAATCGCAAGGGAGATTCTCTTCTTGGCCCAGGGATCAAACCTGCCAACGATCCACAGAATCCCCTGTATCGGAAGACTTACTATAAGGAATATCGCAACGAATAAAACAGCGAGTATACTACGTATCATTATGTACTCCTCTTTTCTTAACGTTTATTACAAAAATTACTCGTATATTTTCTCACGGTTAGTTGAAAAATGGAATAGAGAAAAATACATTTATAAAATATAATGATGTAAGGTTTAAAAGTAAGATTTTCAGGAGGCGGTATGCTGATAATAAAGGGAGGTCTTTTGACAGACCCGGCAAGCGGGATTCAGGATAAAAGAGATATCGTCATAGATGACGGGGTGATCACGAAGATATCAGGACCCGGGGATGGTGCCGATCTTGCCAAAGACTTTGAGGCAAGGGTCATAGACGCGACAGGTCTTGTGGTGGCGCCGGGACTTGTGGACTGCCATGTTCACTTCAGGGATCCGGGCTTTACCTACAAGGAAGATATCATGTCAGGTGCAGCAGCGGCAAAAAGAGGCGGCTTTACATCTGTAGTAATGATGGGAAACACAGATCCGCACATGGATAATGCCGATACGATTAAGGATGTGATAAAGCGCGGCTCTGCAAGCGGGATACACATATATGCGTGCGGCAATGTCACTGTGGGTATGGCGGGAAAAGAACTTGTAAACATGGATGAGCTCACAGATGCCGGAGCAGTTCTTTTCACCGACGACGGAAAGCCGATAACAGATGAGAAACTCATGGAGAAAGCCTGCGCGGAAGCGGCGAAGAGGAATAAGATAATAAGTCTTCATGAAGAGGATCCAAAGTACATAACAGATAACGGAATAAATGCCGGCAGGGTTGCAGAGAAACTTGGTCTTAAGGGATCACAAAGACAGGCTGAGATATCGATGGTCAGACGGGACATAGATATTGCAAAGAGGACCGGAGCTGAGATAGTGGTGCAGCACATAAGTGCCGCTGAGTCCGTAGAGCTGATACGAGAGGCCAAAAAGAGCGGGATAAAAGTTCATGCAGAGGCAACTCCGCATCATTTTACGCTGACAGAGGACGCGGTTCTTTTGCACGGAAGTCTTGCCAAGATGAATCCGCCGCTCAGGCTTGAGAGCGACAGAAGGGCCATAATTGAGGGGCTCAAAGACGGCACCATTGAAATGATAGCAACGGATCACGCCCCTCATTCAAAAGAGGAGAAAGACAGGGAGTTTAAGCTTGCGCCGAGTGGGATCACAGGTCTTGAGACGTCGCTTGGCCTTGGGATAAGGGAGCTTGTAAAACCCGGATACTTAACGCTCATGGAGCTGATAGACAGGATGAGCTGCAAGCCCGCAAGTATCTACGGTCTTGATGCTGGAGTTGTGAAGGAAGGCGCAGGAGCAGACCTCGTCATTTTTGACCCTGAGGCACCCTTTGTTTTTGACAGATCGGTATCAAAGGCTTTAAATACGCCGTTTCTTGGACAGGAGTTTCCGGGAAAGATCTTTTACACGATCTGCAGGGGGCAGATTGCATATAATAGCGTACAGGAGATATGAGAATGAAGCAGAAAAGCATGGCAAAGGTTATCAGCCAGGAAGTGCTGGCGGATGGTATATATGATATGTGGCTTGAGACCCCGATCGCAATGGATGTTCACGCGGGGCAGTTTGTGGGAGTCTATACAGTGAACAGGGCAGCTCTTTTGCCAAGACCCATAAGCATATGTGAGGTGGACAGGGAAGCATCTGCCATAAGACTTGTCTACAGGGTTGTCGGAGTCGGAACAGCGGAATTTGCGCTGTACCGGCAGGGAGACTATATTTCGATACTCGGGCCTTTGGGAAATGGCTTCCCGCTTGAGACGGCGGCAGGGAAAAGAGCCGTCCTCATGGGCGGAGGTATAGGCGTTCCGCCGCTTCTTGGCACTGCCAAAGAGATCAGAAATTCGAAAAGCGCTCCTTCACAGATAAGTGCTGTCATGGGATACAGAAACAGCGAGACCTTTCTGGCGGATGATTTTGGCAGATACTTACAGCTCTATATCGCATCAGATGATGGGAGCGTCGGTACAAAGGGCAATGTGATTGACGCGCTCAGGGAAAACGGGATAGATTGCGACGTGATATTTGCCTGCGGACCGATGCCTATGCTTAAAGGCATTAAGGACTATGCAAAAGAGAAGGGCATCAAGGCATATATTTCTCTCGAGGAGAGAATGGCGTGCGGAGTTGGAGCATGCCTTGGATGTATCTGTAAAACGAAGGAGACGGATTCCCACTCCCATGTGAAAAACGCCCGTATATGTACAGACGGACCGGTATTTGATGCAGATGACCTTGATATGTAAGTTCAGGCTTTATTGATAAATTGGAGAGATAAACTATGAACACAGCAGTTGAAATAGCAGGTGTAAAATTCAAAAATCCCGTGATGACAGCTTCCGGAACCTTCGGCTCGGGTATGGAGTACTCTGATTTTGTGGATCTTGATAAGCTTGGCGCCATTGTCACAAAGGGCGTTGCGAACGTGCCATGGGAGGGCAACCCGGTGCCGAGAGTGGCCGAGGTTTACGGAGGAATGCTGAACGCCATCGGCCTTCAGAATCCCGGCGTCGACGTATTTATAGACAGGGATCTGGAATTTCTGAAGAAATATGATACAAGAGTTATAGTCAATGTCTGCGGCAAGACAGTCGAGGACTATCTGGAGGTTGTAGAGCGCCTTTCTTCCCAGGAGAGAGTGGATATGCTCGAGATCAATGTATCCTGCCCTAACGTCAAGGAGGGGGCGATTGCTTTTGGCCAGAAGGCTGATGCGCTCTATGATATCACCGGGAGGATAAAAGAGAGGGCTAAGCAGCCGGTCATTATGAAACTGAGCCCAAATGTGACAAGTATCTCAGAGATGGCGAAGGCTGCAGAGGCTGGCGGTGCCGACGCGATATCTCTGATAAACACCATCACCGGAATGAAGATAGACATACATAAGAGGAAGTTTGCTCTGGCGAATAAGACAGGCGGACTGTCAGGGCCGGCCATTAAGCCTGTCGCCGTGAGAATGGTGTATGAGGCTTCCCACGCTGTTAAAATCCCGGTCATCGGTATGGGAGGAATTGCAAATGCTGAAGACGCCATAGAATTTATCATGGCCGGTGCAAGCGCAGTCGCAGTGGGAGCCATGAACTTCCACGACCCGTACACTACTTTGAATGTTGTGAAGGGAATAGAGGAATATATGGCAAGATATGGCGTTTCTGACATAAACGAACTTCGGGGAATTGTCTGAGCGTATGGCTTTTCCCGGCAACTCATAATAATAGAAGAGGAAGAGCTTTTGACGGCCCTTCCTCTTTTTGTTACTAGCAACTAGTTTTCGGTCTTCCCTGTCAGCTCATCAAAGCCTTTCATGACAGCGTCGAAGGTCTGCTTCGAAATGTCCGGTAGCTCTCCGCCCCAGGTCTTCTCAGCATCTTTGTAGCCCTTCTCAAACGCTGCTCTCATCTGCTCGAGCTTCTCGGGATTGTCTCCTGCAAGCGCCTTGGCAAAGTCAAGAATCCTTGAGGAGGTCTGTTTAACGCCCCAGTAGCCGTCCTCGGAGATGTCCTCCTGCGCCTGCGCTTTGGTAGCTGCGTCCACTGTGAAATCGCCCTTGGCAAGGAACTTCCAGATAGAATCATCGCTGTTGTCGACATTGGCGATGCCGTAGCTCTTAGCCTGCTTGCCCATCATCTTGTGAACTATGTCCATAAGCTGTTGCTGGCGAAGTGCATCATCGGCCTTGAGCTGTTGGATTATCTTGGTCCGGTCTGTTTCCTTTTTTGTGGCCTGGGAAGCCTTTTGTGAACTGTCATCTGATTTCTCGTAGACTGCAGCCGCTTCAGTTTTGACCTTTACCTCAGTGTCCTTTTTCTTGTCTTCGACAGGAGCTGTGACGGTAGAAGTATAGGCCGTTGCGATGTTGTTAGTAACCTCGGTAACTCCGTTTACGCCCATATAGAACTCCTTTTCCGCGCAAGGTTTACTAGGTACCGCGCTTGAAACGAAACTATAGTTTCCCTAATCCCTCTATCGGCAGATTTTTAAAAAACTTTATAGCTGAAATAAATTTTTTTGAATTTTTTATTACTTTTTTTCTTGTATTGGATAAAAAGTGGTGAGAAGATTGGATATAAAGTAGGAAGGTATTGAATATTCTGATTTGGAGAGACTTCTGGACATGGAGATTTCAAAGAAAGCTTACGCGAAAATAAACCTCGGACTTGATGTTGTGGGGAAAAGAGATGACGGATATCACCTGGTAAGGATGATCATGCAGACGGTTGATATATATGACACTCTTGAATTTAAGGACAACAGCACAGGGCAGATAAATCTCTTTTCCGCCTCTGACAAGATCCCGCTTGACGGCAGCAATCTGGTATGCAGGGCTGCAGAACTTTTGAAGGACAGGTATGGGGTAGAAAAGGGCGTCGATATAACACTTGAAAAGAGGATACCGGTGGCTGCTGGAATGGCAGGAGGAAGCACGGACGCGGCTGCAACGTTCCTGGCTCTCAATGAGCTGTGGGGGCTTGGACTTGGCAGAGACAAACTGTGCGAGTTGGCGGTAAGCCTTGGAGCGGACATTCCTTACTGTATCATAGGCGGAACCGCGCTCGCGGAAGGGATAGGTGAGGTGCTGACACCCATAAGTGATATGCCGCAGTGCTATCTGGTGATTGCCAAGCCTGCGATCGATGTCTCTACGGGATGGGTTTACAAGGAACGCGACAGCAGAGAGATAGCGCATCACCCGGATATAGACGGGATAAGGGACTGCATAGAGGCAGGCGATCTTCGAAGGATGTGTGAGAGGATAGAGAATGTCCTTGAGCCCGTAACGGTTTCGAAGTATCCGGTCATTGCCGGGATAGAGACGGTTTTGGAGAACTCAGGAGCTGTGAGGGCGTTCATGACAGGAAGCGGACCCACGGTATTTGCTGTGTTTGACAGCCGGCAGAAAGCTGAAGAAGGGCTGGAAGCAGTCAGGGAAAGTGGACTTGCTCCGGAGATGTTTTTATCAGTGCCGATCAAACCTGCAGATTTTTGAATTTCTCTGGGAATTCAAAAATCGTATCGTACCAGGTCCTCGCAAAGCGATGGGCTAATATTGAACCTCTGAAATAGAAATGCACGATCGGGTTTTGTGATTGACTGAGGTGGTGTGATATGAACAGACATGTAGAGATAAATGTAACAGGAATTCATTCGAGAGAGGGCGAGCCGACAGAGAAGGTTGAGTCTACCGTGACAGGAACCTATGAAGTTCTTGACGATGGCAGCCGGATCGTCGAATATGACGAAGACCAGGGCATGGGCGGCAGCCATTTAAAAGTCCACAATCGTGTCAGAATAGGAGCTGACGGCCGGAGGATGGAGATCCTAAGGGGCGGTTCAAACCGGTCAGTACTGCGCTTCGGAGAAAAACTTGAGTATGACACAGAGTATGCTACGCCATACGGCAGCATGCAGATGAAGGTCAGAACAAACAGCTTTGATCTCAGCACCAGAAATGACGAAGAGATCAAGGTGGTTGCCGAGTACGATCTGGAAATGGAGGGACATATAGTCTCGCAATCGATGATAGTGATAGACATAAAAAATGCGATGGCAGATTAAATGCCATCGCTTCTTTATTTAATTCAAAAGGTTTATTTAACCATTTTGGCTCCGGCCTTCTCCTGTGCCTTGGAGATAAGGTCCCTGAAAAATCCCTTCTTCTGAGGCGGCGCCTGAATCTTGCCATGAAGACCCTTGACCTCTGTTACATAGATACCGCTTACTGAAGCCTTGACTTCTTTTTTGGTGGGAACCGAATCAAAAATCTTCTCGTCACAGATAAGACTCATGACTCTGTTGCCAATCCTTACCTTGAGGATTGGAAGCTTGCTTCCACGAAGAAGCTTAGGCGTCTGATCGATAACTGACTGCGGAAGGCCTGCGTCCTTGAGCTTCATCCTCTTTTTGTCGATGATTAGCATCGTCATCGTCTGCTTCATGGCATCAAGCTGTGCCTGCTGCTCTTCCTGTCTCTTCTGGGCTTTCCTACCAAGTAATATCAGTGCAACGATGATTGCAGCAAGAATCACTACAACTACGATAAAAACAATCCATCCTGTACTCATATGATCCTCCAACGAAATTAAAGTGCAACTCTTATTCTAGCATTCTTTGAGCCTCTAAGCAATAAAAACTCTTTAATAAGAAGAAAAGGTGTGGTAGTATAAGAAATATTGTTTTAAAGTTTTTAATTTTTGAGGAGAATATTATGAAAAACAAATACATGATGGCTGCAATATGTGCTGCAGCTGTAACAATGCTCGCCGCATGCGGCTCCGATACTGCAACGCAGAAAGAGGAGGCGTCAGGTACTGAGCAGTCTGCGCAGGATGTGTCTGAACAGGCAGCTGACGGTGCGCAGGATACTGCCGGCGATGGTACAAGCGAGGACGTTTCAGACTCTGCTTCGCAGGAGTCATCAATCCCTGCAATAGACATCTCAGGGCTTGAGACGACGACACTAAAGGACATTGATGTTGACAAACTGGTAGTTCTTGGAGAGTACAAGGGCCTTAGCCTTGATGTCACCAAAAAAGAAGTAACGGACGAGGATGTTGAGAACAGCATAAACAGTGCTTTTACTTCCAATCCTCTCATGAAGGAAGTAACTGACAGGGCTATTGAGAACGGTGATACAGCCAATATCGATTATGAGGGCAAGTATGCTGATACCAAGGAAGCTTTTGATGGCGGAACTGCGCAGGGGTATGATCTTGCAATCGGCTCCGGCACATTCATACCGGGATTTGAGGATGGGCTTGTAGGTGTCAAGGCGGGAGAGACAGTTGATCTTGACCTTACTTTCCCTGAGAACTACGGATCGGCTGATCTTGCAGGCAAGGCAGTTGTCTTTACCGTCAAGGTCAACAGCATCAAGACTCCTGACAAAGAACCTTCGGATGAATGGGCAAAGAGCCTTGGAGAGGAAGGCGTTGAGACGATGGAGGATCTCAGGGCACATATTAAGGAAGACCTTGAGAAAGATGCCCAGGAGGACTACGAAGCAGCTCTTCGCAACGCGGCTGTTGAGACTGCTACCGATAATGCCACAGTCGATGAGATTCCGGAAAAACTTTACAACAGATACTTTGTGCAGATATATGAGTCAGCACAGAACTATGTTCAGCAGATTTACTATTCCTACGGTATGCAGTTTACTGTAGAAGAGTATGTCAGCAATGTAATGAAGGAGAACGGTGTTACAGGAACAGTGGAGGAATATTTTGCGGAACTTGCCAATAAACAGGCAAAGAGATGCATGGTCCTTGAAGCGATTGCCCACAAGGAGGGCATAGAGATCTCAGGGGAAACTGTTGATCAGTATATCCAGGAAGATTTTGATCAGTATTTTTACCAGGGCTATAGTACAATAGAAGAGTATAAAGAGACCTTCGATCCCGAGGATTACAGGGAGCAGATCATGGCGGAGAAGGTATCGGAGTTCTTGGTTGAGAATGCTGCATCATGATTATACAGACAGATCAGGAAGGGGAAGAAGATATGGAACTGACAGATATCAGAGAACTTTTTTGTAAACAGGAAGAGTTTGCAGGCAAGACAGTAACTGTGGGCGGATGGATCAGAAGCATCCGCGATTCAAAGGCTATCGGATTTATCGTTCTTAACGACGGTACATATTTTAAGCCACTGCAGATTGTTTATTCGGATACTCTTTCGAATTTTGCCGAGATAAGTAAGCTCAATGTTGGTGCGGCTGTAATAGCGACAGGAACTATCGTAGCTACCCCCGGGGCCAAGCAGCCTTTTGAGATGCAGGCCCAGAGCGTTGAGATAGAGGGAACTTCCACCTCGGATTATCCTCTTCAGAAAAAGAGACATACGCTCGAGTTCTTAAGGACAATACCTCATCTTCGTGCAAGGACCAACACTTTTGAAGCAGTATTCAGGGTTCGTTCAGTAGCAGCTTATGCGATCCACTCATTTTTCCAGGAGAGGGGCTTCGTGTATGTACATACACCTCTGATCACCGGAAGTGACTGCGAGGGTGCCGGAGAGATGTTCCAGGTTACAACGATGGATCTTGCAAATGTACCAAAGTCTGAGGACGGAAGCGTTGACTATTCAAAGGATTTTTTCGGCAAGCCTGTAAATCTTACAGTAAGCGGTCAGCTCAATGTTGAGACGTACGCCTTTGCCTTCAAGAATGTATACACCTTTGGACCTACATTCAGAGCTGAGAATTCCAACACTACAAGACATGCCGCAGAGTTCTGGATGATCGAGCCTGAGATGTGCTTTGCGGATCTTAAAGACGACTGTGATACGGCTGAGGCTATGCTCAAGTATGTTATAAGCTATGTTCTTGAGCACTGCCCTGAGGAGATGGCGTTCTTTAACGAGTTTATCGACAAGGGACTGATCGAGAGGCTGAATAATGTTGTAAACAGCGAATTCGGAAGGATCACTTATACTGAGGCAATAGATCTTTTGTCGCAACACAACGATAAATTTGATTACAAGGTTAGCTGGGGATGCGATCTTCAGACTGAGCATGAGAGATATCTCACAGAGCAGATATTCAAAAAGCCTGTCTTTGTAACGGATTATCCCAAGGAGATCAAGGCATTCTACATGAAGCTCAACGAGGACGGCAAGACCGTTGCGGCAGCTGACTGTCTGGTTCCCGGAATCGGAGAGATTGTCGGCGGAAGCCAGAGAGAAGATGATCTTAAGACTCTTGAGAAGAGGATGGAAGAGCTCGGACTTAAGAAAGAGGACTATCAGTTCTATCTTGACCTTCGCAAGTATGGCAGCGTAAGACATGCAGGATTTGGACTCGGATTTGAGAGATGTGTTATGTATCTCACCGGAATGGGCAACATCAGAGACGTTGAGTCGTTCCCGAGAACAGTCGGAAACTGCGACTTATAATTCAATATTTAGGTATGTATCATTCTATGATATACTATATGTAGTAACATAATGATTATTTTAAGCAAGGGGGTATTGGTGTGAAAAAGATTTATTCAATCGTTGCCGTGATACTGTCCCTTGCTTTTTTCGCAGCTACTCCGGTCAGCTCTTTTGCCAAGACCAGTGAGCAGCTCCAGAAGGAGCAGAAGAAACTTGAGCAGGAAGCCAGGGATCTTGAGAAGAAAAAGAACGCGGCGGAGAACGAGAAGGCAGCCAGTCAGCAGGGGCTGAGCAATGCCAACAGCCAGATAGAGGAAAACACCGAGGCACTGGGTGAGACTCAGGAGGCGATAGACACCACATCTGCTGAGATCGTGGGACTTCTTACCGATATTGAGATGATCAAGGAGGATATCGCGTTCAAGCAGGAGCAGATTGAGAAGACTAACGAAGAGTACGAGGATGCCAAGAACCATGAGGAAACACTGTACGGCCAGATGGTACAGCGCGTGAAGTTCATGTATGAGAAGGGCAATCAGTCTTATGTACAGATACTGCTCACAGCCACAAGTTACTCAGATGCCCTCAACAAGGCCCAGTACGTAGAGGAACTCTATGATTATGACAGGGTAAAGCTCGCTGAGTTTGTTCAGGCTAAAGAGGCTGCGGAGCTTCTGGCTTATCAGCTTGAGGAAGAGAGATCTGAGCTCGAGGCTTCAGAGTTTGAGCTTGAGGAGGAAGAAGCCTATATGGAGCAGCTTCTTGCCCAGTACAAGAGGCAGTATTCCGACTATGAGGTCAAACTTGCCAAGGCAAAGCAGGACGCAGCGGTATACACGGCAAGGATCAAGAGCCAGCAGTCAAGTATTGCAAGTCTTCAGCAGCAGATTGAAAAGAAACAGAAAGAAGCAGAAGAGACCAAAAAGGCGGCCGCTGCAGCAAAGGCTGCGGAGGAGGAAGCTGCCAGGGCAGCCGCTGCAAAAGCCGCAGAGGAAGCAGCCAAAAAGAACAATAATAACGACGATGATGATAACTACGTGGTTGCAGACGTTCAGACTGCTTCAGCTAAAACTACAACGTCGTCTTCCGATTCAGGATCCTCGTCAGGTTCCTCCAAGAGCTATAAGGCAGCAGGCAGCGCGACCGGCAGTAATATAGCAAGCTATGCCTGCCAGTTTGTTGGTAACCCCTACGTTCCCGGCGGAACAAGTCTTACAAACGGAGCTGACTGCTCGGGATTTGTTCAGTCGGTCTACAAAGCTTTTGGTATTTCTGTTCCCAGGACAAGCTGGGCCCAGGGGTCATATGGCCGCGAAGTTTCTTATTCGGATGCCCAGCCCGGAGATGTTATCTATTATGGAGGACATGTTGGAATCTATATCGGAGGCGGGCAGATAGTCCATGCCAGCACTCAGAAGACCGGGATCAAGTACAGTCCGGCAACATACAGATCGATCATCACGGTCAGAAGATTTCTGTAATAGAAAGCCCGCAGTTTTTTGGCGGGCTTTTGTGGTATTATAAAAAATGTCAGCAAGGAAATAATTAAAGGTTCTAAGGAGGAAAAATGGCACAGGAAGAGAAAGTCATAGTTATTGACTTTGGCGGGCAGTACAACCAGCTGGTGGCAAGGCGCGTCAGAGAGTGCAATGTTTACTGCGAGATCTATTCTTACAGAACGCCGATTGAACAGATTAAGGCAATGAATCCTATGGGAATAATCCTCACGGGAGGTCCTAATTCCTGCTATGAGGAGGGTGCTCCGTCTTATACCCGGGAACTGTTTGAGCTCGGGATACCGGTTCTTGGACTATGCTACGGTGCACAGCTTATGATGCACATACTTGGAGGTAAGGTTGAGAAAGCGCCTGTCCGAGAGTACGGCAAGACCACTACCTTTATCGATGGCGCTGGGGATACTCTGTTTGCCGGCATCGAAGATGAGACCGTTGTATGGATGAGCCATTTTGACTATATAAGTAAAGCAGCCCCGGGCTTTGATATCGTTGCACACACTGCAGACTGTCCTGTTGCTGCTGCAGCATATGAGGACAAAAAGCTCTATGCGATCCAGTTTCACCCGGAGGTACTGCACACTGTTAAAGGAAAAGATATACTCTATAACTTCGTGAGAAACATCTGCCGGACGGCAGGTACCTGGCGAATGGATTCTTTCGTTGAGAACACCATAAAAGAGATAAGGCAGAAAGTTGGAGATGGCAAGGTACTCCTTGCTCTTTCGGGAGGCGTGGATTCATCTGTTCTGGCTGCTCTTCTTGCAAAAGCAATCGGCAAGCAGCTGACCTGTGTATTTGTTGACCATGGGCTGCTTCGCAAAAATGAAGGCGACGAGGTTGAGAACGTCTTTGGAAAAGATGGTAATTTTGACATAAATTTTATCAGGATAAATGCGGCAGAGCGCTACTACGCAAAACTAAAAGGCGTCGAAGAGCCTGAGAGAAAGCGCAAGATAATAGGAGAGGAGTTCATCAGGGTCTTTGAGGAGGAAGCCAAAAAGATTGGCGCGGTGGACTTCCTGGCGCAGGGAACTATCTACCCCGATGTGGTTGAGTCAGGGCTTGGCGGGGAATCTGCTGTTATCAAGTCTCATCACAATGTCGGAGGACTCCCTGAGCATGTTGATTTTAAAGAGATCATCGAACCTCTGCGGTCGCTGTTTAAGGATGAGGTAAGAAAGGCAGGACTTGAGCTTGGTCTTCCGGAGTATCTGGTTTATCGCCAGCCCTTCCCGGGACCTGGGCTTGGTATCCGCATAATAGGTGAAGTCAATGCAGAGAAGGTTCGCATCGTTCAGGATGCAGACTATATCTACCGCACTGAGCTGGCCGAAGCCGGCCTTGAAAAGCTTCCTGATCAGTACTTTGCGGCACTTTCCAACATGCGCTCTGTGGGTGTAATGGGTGATGAGAGAACCTACGACTATGCAGTAGTCCTGAGGGCAGTGGAGACCGTTGACTTCATGACAGCCGAGGCCTCAGAGATTCCTTTTGCTGTTCTTCAGAAGGTCATGAGCCGCATCATCAACGAGGTTAAGGGCGTCAACAGGGTAATGTACGACCTCACGAGTAAACCGCCGGGAACGGTGGAGCTGGAGTGATAACGAGCCAGGCACTCGCAAGTATCAATAAGCACAGGTACGAAGTACCTGCCCAAATAATAAAGACAGCAACTCATGCTTGCATGAAGGTTGCTGTCTTTTTATTTGGGTAAGCACTGCAAAGCAGTGTGCTTATTGATACGGAGAGTATTTGGCGACAACAGACGCTTATAGAAATCGCTGCTTTTTAGCGATTTCTATAAGAGGAGTGAGACATTTTAATGAAAGACAATAACGCCACATACGTTGACAACGTATATAGGTAACTTTATACTTTAATAAAGTACAAAAATGTATTGGAGACGATGATATGGATATTTCAGATAGAATAAAGGATTTAAGAAAGAAAACGGGATTATCGCAAAGTAAGTTTTCTGCAAAATTTGGGATTCCTGTAAGAACTCTTCAGCAGTGGGAACAGGGAATAAGCGCCCCTCCGGAATATTTGG
>CAMNEA010000040.1 GCA_946536145.1 uncultured Butyrivibrio sp. | reverse complement strand
GCAAAATCTGCTCTTTTTATCTGCTCTGAATATGATACTTCACTTAAGAATTATACCAAATATTGTGCCTTATGTGCTTAGCTGAGAAGATATTGCCTGATTTTATTTTTGATTGTCTTGGAATCCAATGGCACTTTAGATGTCTCAAAGGTCAGTATCATGTTCTCTACGGCATAGTAACCGTTTTGTTCATAGTAGAACAGCTTATGAATATTATTGTTCGCATAAGAGATGCTGTCCATCATTCCGAAATGCTCCCAAAAGTATTCACGTCTTGTGAACCTGTTAAGACACAGAAAAATCAGGTCTTGCATTGCCATAGCCTTTTAGATAGATCGGATACTCATATCGAAAGGGAATATTGTAATACTCAAGAATGTATCAGCATAGAAATCCCTACGAGAAGCCGCAAAATAACTGATGTAGTAGACTTTTCGGAAGAATAACGCAGGAAAAGACCTACGAGAAGCTGTAAAATATCAGATACGTCCATACATTATCATATTCAGCCTGTAAATACGGTCATCTGCATTAAAATAAGCCCACGCATCTGCATGGGCTTATCCAAGAAATTATATTCCAGTATTCTAATTAAAGGTCGAAGCTGCCGGTAACATCATTGTTAACAACATAGTAAGCTTTGCCTTCTTCAGGCTTAACATAGATGTCAAGGTTCTTGATGTCCTTGCCGCCGTATGTCTCCTTAGCCTTGGAAACGAGCTGGTCTTCGCTGATAGCCTTATCACCAAACTGAAGCTCAATCTTGGTATTAACCTTAGCTGCCATTTTTTTTCCTCCCTTTCAGACTTTTTATATTTACAGTATTATAGACCTTTTTTTCAGAAAGTAAATCATTTTTTTCCGAAATCTCAAATCAATCGTTTTCGCTGAGGATCTCGATCATCTCGCGAACCATCTCTTCGTCCTTAAGTCTGAACAGGAATTCTACCCTTCGGGATGCCACCATATCCACCTCGCCGTTGTCGTCATAGATGGGCTTGCTGTAGGAGCAACCGGTTGCGGAGACAAGTTTTCTCATCTCTTCAAGCTGCCTGTCCGGAAGGATATCACTCTTATCTCCGAGGCAGTACGAGGCAACAGCCAGGGCTCTCTTTTGCGAAAGCTGCAGATTGAATATGTAGGTTCCCTCGGTATCCGTATGACCTTCAATAAGTATCTCGGAAATGTTGTCGCGGTACTCGCTGCTGAGGAGTACGTCAACATATCTTGGGAGGAACTCCGACAGGAATTCTTCACCGGAGGGCTTGAGTTCGGACTTGTTGTAATCAAAGAGAATGCTCGCGTCAAAGGTGATCGCGCCGGTCTTGTCATCGACGGATACCTTGAGGTCAGAATTTTCAAACTCTTTGCTGAGTGCCTGAACGAGCTCGGCACGGACGCCTATGATGTCATCAAGCTTTTGCTGCTGCTCGCTCATGACTGCCTCAAGTTTGTTGAGCAGTTCGTGCTGTTCCTTGAGTGTCTTCTCCTGGATGGCAATTTTCTCTCCCTGCTCGGCAAGAGCCTCTTCCTGCGCATTGAGCTGCTCAGCCTGCTGGGAAACGATCTCGCGCTCCTTGTCGAGCTCAGCGGCCTTGACCACGAGTTCCTCCTCTTTTCCCACAAGCTCTGTCTGCTTCTCATCATAGTCCATCTTGGCATGCAGCATCGTAAAGGAAATGATAAGAACGAACGTGAGCAAAAGACCTGCCATCATATCCGAGTAGGACAGCCAGTATGTAGTTTCTTCATCGCCATGTCTTCTATGTCTCATCGTATCTCTTCATAATCTCCTTAGTTCTTTTTGCCGGAGTTCTCAAGAACGTCCATGTACTGCCTTGTTCCCTCGAGGATCTTGCGGCTTGTCTCGCTCTGTTTCCTAAGGCTCTCTGCCTGAGCAGCAACCTGCCCCTCGAGCGAATGTACTTCCTTGGCGTAGCGCCCTAGTGACTCTGCAACGTCCTTCATCTGCTCGGCTACCTTGTTTACACTCTCGACGGTTCCGACATTCTTGTCGATGATCTCTTTCATCTGCTGCTCATTGCTCTCCTGCAGGGCAAGGCTCTGATTGACGACCTTGGACAGGTGGGTAAAAGAGCTGCCAAGCGAGTTGTTAAGCTCTGAGATAAAGACATCAACTATGCGGTTGAGCTGATCCATCTGATTCCTCGTGGTCAGCTTGGCAAAGCGGTCAAGCGTGCCGTCGAAGTGATCGAACTCAGGCTCCAATATCTCTTTTAACTGCTCGGCAAGCTGGTTGGCAACAGTGTCTGCGAGGCTTAGGATGGCCTTGGTCTGCTTGCCCTGCATCTCGAGAAGCAGATTTATGCCTTCGTTGGCGGTATCGGGAAGCACATATTTCCTGTAGGCTGCGACGAACTGGCGCACGGCGTTCTCGCCCTCGTCGATCCTCCTCTTGTAGACATAGTTGAATACCAGGGAAAAGACCATGCCGTAGATCGAGGTGTGGAAAGCGACCTTGATGCCTGCCATCAGCGGCTCGATGCTGTTGGTGATCTCAGCGGTTGTCCCGGTATTGAAGCTCTGAAGTCCCAGGGAAAGACCTACGAAGGTGCCCAGGATTCCGAGACCCGTCATGACACCTGCAACCTGGTTGAGCCTGTCTCTGTGGATCGCGCTGTCGATGATGTCATACCCGATAAAGTCCTCGATGTCGCACTTATAATAGGTCTTATCGGAGAGAGAGATCCTCTCAAGCTCATATTCGTAGTCCCTGTACTGCTTGAGCAGGCGCTTGTCGTTAAACAGCTCGTCCTTGTCCCTCTTGTATTTGTCCCAGAGAAACTCGTGGGAGTTCATGGCGTCGTTCTCAATTTTCTCAGTCACCCTGATCAGATCCGCTGTGATGGCGGACACGGGAAGGAGACTCCCGAAAGTTGTTGAAGCCAGTATGGCGCCAACAATAATGAACATGATCACGTTCACTATAAGATTGGTCAGATCTCCCGCCTGGCGCTTGGAAAAGAACTGCAGATAGACGCAGACTGCACTAAGCGCGATATACGTGATAAGTAAAAGTACCTCATATCCTCTTTTTCGACTCATGTAAGTTTTCTCCTTGTCGTTAAAATGCCGTTACAAACAATTATAGCAGAAAACAACCTGTATCGCATAAAAACTGCCTAATAATATATTGAATAATGCGGGTGTTTTCAGACAAAAGATTTTTTGTGGATTTGAATTATAAAAATATCATGAAGATTACTGAAAGTTCTGTAAAAACATCTTAACCTGAGTGTATTTTAAGTTGCAAAAAGTGTATAGTCTATTATAAGAAGGAATCTGCGCCTTTATTGATTGGCGCAAGCTGGAAAGGAGTCTGGTTATGGGTAAAAGAGTATTTGGAATTCTGATGGCACTGCTGGTTGCGGTATCGATTATTGATCTGCCGGTAGAGGCGGCGGTGAAGTATAAGATAACGTATGAACTTAATGGGGGCACCAATAATGCGAAGAACCCTTCGACGTATACAGGGGCTAAGACGATTATTTTGAAAGAGCCAACCAGAAAGGGATATTCATTTATCGGCTGGTTCAAGGATCAAAAGCTTACAAAGAGCATAACAAATATCAAAAAGGGCAGCACCGGAAAAAAGAAGTTCTATGCTAAGTGGACTCCCAACAGATACACTATCGTGTATAACGGCAACGGTGCAACTTCCGGTACCATGACAAGTCAGACGAAACTCAAATATGGCAAGAAATACCAGCTAAGCGCTAATACCTTTAAGAAAAAAGGGGCAACTTTCCTGGGATGGAATACAAAGGCTGACGGAACCGGTAAGGCATATGCCAATAAGGAAACAGTCAAGAATTTGACCTACAAAAATGGCAAGAAGGTCACCCTCTACGCGCAGTGGCTTCGCAAGATTGACCAGAGCGAATACAAGATCAAGCAAAATGATGGCAAGGATGACACTAAAAAAATAAATGATGCCCTCTTGGAAGCAATGGATATTGCCGCAGAAAAAGGTGGAAGAGTGAGAGTTACACTTGCGGCAGGCACATATAACGTTACCATACAGGAGAATGCTACCTGTGCCATAATGATGAGGAGCAATGTTGAACTTAAACTGGACAAGGGAGCTATAATAAAGGTGAAGAATAAGGGCGTTGGTACTGACTGTGGCGTAGTAGGATTTTTTAACGTCAGAAACTCAACGATAACAGGAGGAAAGCTTCTTTGTGCAAATCCATCCAGCCCTGCTGATATCTACGGGGTATGGGTAAAGTCATCCAAAAATGTGACAATACAGAATATGGAGATATGCGGTGCGCAATGTGATGGAATATATCTATCGCCTCAGCAGACTCAAGGCGCCAGCATAGGAAATAAAGGCATTACGATCAGTAAATGTAAGATACATGACAACGCAAGGAGCAATATCTCCATTGTCGATGCTGACAGTGTAACCATAAAAGGCTGTAATATCTATAACTCAGGAGAAAGACAACCAAGTGCCGGGATATGCATTGAGCCCAACCAGGATATCAGCGGGGATAAGAAGTGCAAGGACATAGTTATCCAGAATACCACAATTAGAACAGGACGATCCGGAAGTGATTGGAGGTACAGAACTTTTTATACTTATTACAATGAGTACAATGGCCCTGATCCGGGGCATGTGGTAGCTGAGAATGTGAGCATTACCGGATGTAAATTTTATGGTTATTATGGCAACTACAATGGTAAGAATGTTAAAGTGAGCAGTGACACCATTATTGATGGAAATGCAGATGGGCTGTAAAAATTGAGATGGAGCCAAGTATACAGTGAAGCTGCAGCCTGATATAGGCCAATAGAAGCACCGGTACCTGGTATCTGCATAGAGCAAAGGAAGGAGAAAATCTTATGAAGTATGTATGTAATGTATGCGGTTATGTTTACGATGAGGCAGCAGGTGATCCTGATAACGGGATAGCACCCGGAACAAAGTGGGATGACCTTCCGGCTGATTTCGTCTGCCCGCTTTGCAGTGTAGGCAAGGAGGACTTCTCGGCTAAGGAAGACTGACAGGCACAAGAGCCCGGAGTATTAAGTACATCGGATTTCAAATATATAGCTCATGTACTTGAATGTCGATGTACCGGAAATGATATTGTTATTGTTCAGACAGAAATGCGCACCGTGCTGCGCATTTCGTGCGAAAATGATTCAGGAGTGAGCGCATTCCTTCGACGAAGTCGAACTGTAATGAATGCGCGAATTGGTTACTGGAGCGAGCTGTAAGCGAGTGAACAGTATCATGATATTTAGCAAGAGAGGTGCGCTTTATGAGCGTGCCTCTTTTTAGTTTAATAATTCCCCCGAATTTCCTATTAAACTAAACGCTTCGCTATGGATGTGCACTACTGTGTATGACATTTCATTAGGCTCGAAAGAACCTCGCCAAGTGATCTGCACATCGCGCGCAGGGTATATGTTGCATAAATGCAACCGCGCTCGGCGCGAGCACATTCCTTCGGCGAAGCTGAACTATAATAAATGCGCGAATTGGTTACGGGAGGGAGCTGTAAGCGAGTGAACAGTAGCACCCGGTTTGATTCGTCTAAAAATCTCGTCTACAAATCTCGACAATAGTTGCTATAGTAAAAAGACCAAAGAATTGATAAAATGATATGAAGCCGTATCACTGAGCAAAATGCAGCTGTATCGCAAAATTAAATTCAACTGAAAAAGCAGTTATAAAAACAATAAAATGAGAGGTTATTATGAACATTATACTTTTGAGCGGCGGATCCGGGAAAAGGCTGTGGCCTTTGAGCAACGACACGAGATCCAAGCAGTTTATCAAGATCTTCAAGAACAAGGACAACGAATATGAGTCGATGGTCCAGAGGATCTACAGCCAGATCAGGGCGGTGGACCCGGATGCGACAGTTACGATTGCCACGTCCAAATCACAGGTGTCGTCCATCTACAATCAGCTTGGGCGGGACGTCGGGATAAGCGTGGAGCCGTGCAGGCGTGATACTTTCGCAGCCATAGCGCTGGCGACAGCTTATCTTCATGATGAGATGAACGTGCCTGCCGACGAGGCGGTGGTCGTATGCCCTGTTGATCCATACGTTGATGCTTCATATTTCGAGTGTGTCAATTCTCTTTGCGAAGCGGCTGAGAAAGGTGACAAGAATCTTGTCCTCATGGGAATAGAGCCAACTTATCCCTCTGAGAAATACGGCTATATCAAGCCCAGTGAAGGCGGCTCATACACATTTACGGAGAAGCCTACTGCTGACAAGGCGGCGGAGTATATAAGCCAGGGAGCGCTGTGGAACGGAGGCGTGTTTGCCTACAAACTCTCATATGTCCTTGATAAGGCAAAAGAGCTGCTTGGCACGGATGTCTATTCCGACCTTTTTGCAAATTATGCAAATCTTAAGAAGATCTCTTTTGACTACGCGGTAGTTGAGCATGAGACAAGCATTGAAGTTCTCAAGTACTCGGGCGCCTGGAAGGACCTTGGAACATGGAATACGCTCACCGAGGCCATGGAGGAGCAGATCATAGGTGACGGCGTCGCCAATGACAAGTGCGAGAACGTTCATATTATTAACGAGCTTGGGATACCGATCCTTGCCATGGGGCTTAAGGACGTGGTGATCAGTGCTTCGCCTGAGGGGATACTTGTTTCGGATAAAGAGCAGAGCTCCTATATCAAACCTTTTGTGGACAACATCGATCAGCAGATAATGTTTGCTGAGAAGTCCTGGGGGAGCTATCGTGTAATCGACGTGGAAGAGGGGAGCATGACCGTCAAGGTTACGCTCAATCCGGGTCACAAGATGAACTATCACAGCCACCAGCACAGGGATGAGATATGGAACGTCATTGCGGGAAACGGCAGAACCATAGTCGATGGCATGGAGCAGCCGGTCAAGCCCGGGGATGTGATCACAATGTCTGCGGGATGCAAGCACACCGTAATTGCCGGTGAAGAGGGTCTGCAGCTGATAGAGGTACAGATAGGTGCCGAGATAAGTGTGGATGATAAAAAGAAATATGAACTCTGACAAGCTAAACAAGCCATTTCTGCTTAAACCGGCTCCGAAGGATTATCTCTGGGGCGGCAGCAGGCTTAATGATGATTTTAATCTTGGAATAGATATCGATCCGTTTGCGGAAGCCTGGGTATGTTCGACGCATCCTGACGGGCCGTCGCTTCTTTTAAACGGGGAGAAGCTGACTGATGTTGTAAGGGAACATCCCGAATACATGGGAAGCCACGCGCTGTCTGTCGCGGATGGACAGTTCCCGATCCTCATCAAGCTGATCGATGCCAAAAAGGATCTGAGCGTCCAGGTGCACCCGGACGATGAATATGCTGCGAAGTATGAGAACGGATCGCTTGGCAAGACGGAGATGTGGTATGTCCTTGATGCCAAAGAGGACTCGCAGCTCGTATACGGCTTTTGCCGGGATGTGACTAAGGAGGAAGTGCGCAGAGCGCTTAAGGACGGAAGCGTTGAGAAGCTCCTTCACTTTGCGCCGGTTAAAAAGAACAATCTTTTCTATATAGAATCGGGAACCGTGCATGCGATCGGCGCCGGATGTCTGATAGCTGAAATACAGGAGAGCAGCAACCTAACCTACAGGCTTTATGACTACAACAGGACGGACCGGGATGGGAAAAAGCGCGAGCTCCATGTAGACAAGGCGCTGCAGGTTGCAAACCTAAAGAGCAGCATGGCGCCGCGCCAGCCGATGAGGGTGCTTAGATATGAGAACGGTGCGGCATCTGAACTTCTCACAAGGTGCAAGTACTTTCAGGTGGAGCGCCTTCTTCTGAACACTGAAGGCCGCAGGATGCCTGATTTTCAGACCGGAAAGAACAGCTTTCATGTGCTCCTGTGCGTTGATGGCTGCGGGGTACTCCTTGGAGATGAGATCAATATCCCGTTTTTCAAAGGGGACTGCGTCTTTGTGCCTGCAAACTCGATCGCTTTAAAGCTTCATGGAAGAGCGCAGCTTCTGAATGTGAGCTGCTAGAATTGAAAGGTGTAAATATTATGAAAATAGCTGTAGTTGGAACAGGATATGTGGGACTTTCAAATTCAATACTGCTGTCACAGCATAATGATGTCAAGGCAGTTGATGTGGTGCAGGCCAAGGTCGACCTGATCAATCAGAGGAAGTCGCCCATCGTTGACAAAGAGATCCAGGAATACCTTGCGGAAAAAGACCTTAGACTCGAGGCTACAACAGACGCATCCTTCGCATACGAAGGCGCTGACTTTGTGATCGTCTCAACGCCTACCAATTATGATGAGAAACTCAATTACTTTGACACATCTTCGGTTGCGAGCGTTGTGGATCAGGTGAGAAAAGAAAATCCGGATGCCTATATAGTGATCAAGTCCACAATACCTGTGGGCTACACCCAGGAACTCAGGGATGAGTATCACACGGATCACATCATGTTTTCACCCGAGTTTTTGAGAGAGGGGCATGCTCTGTATGACAATCTTTATCCTTCGCGTATCATTGTCGGATATGACACCGACAGCGATGAGGCGGCAGAGAAAGCACAGCTGTTCGCAGATCTTTTGAAACAGGGCGCTATAAAAAAGGATGTGAAGATCCTTTTGATGAACAGCACGGAGGCGGAGTCAGTAAAGCTCTTTGCAAATACTTACCTTGCCCTGCGGGTAGCTTTTTTCAACGAGCTTGACACCTATGCCGAGGTCAGAGGGCTCAATACCAGGAACATAATCGACGGGGTGTGCCTCGATCCGAGGATTGGCGATTTCTACAACAATCCGTCGTTTGGATATGGCGGCTACTGCCTGCCCAAGGACACCAAGCAGCTCATGGCCAATTACGAGGATGTGCCGAACAACCTCATCACCGCGATCGTAGATGCCAACAGGACGAGGAAGGACTTCATTTCCGACAGGATATGGGCGCTCCAGCCAAGGAAGGTGGGCGTGTACAGACTCACCATGAAGGCGGGCTCTGACAATTACAGGCAGTCAGCAATCCAGGGCATTATGAAGAGGATCAAGGCCAAAGGCATCGAGTGCGTGGTGTACGAGCCTACGCTTTCGGATGAATCTTTTTTCAATTCAAGGGTTGAAAGAGATCTCGATAAATTCAAAAGAGAATGCGACTTCATAATCGCCAACAGAATGAGCGATGAGCTAGAGGACGTGGTGGACAAGGTTTACACCAGGGATCTGTTCAGGGAAGAGTGAGCTTCCGGTCAATGAAACGGTTACAATGGACAGAAGAGTCTTTGAAAGGAAGGTATAAAGATGGATACAAAGGCAATGTACAAGTTATCGTATGGATTGTTTGTATGCACGGCTGTGGACGGGGATAAGAAGAACGGCTGCATCATCAACACCGCTATCCAGGTTGCATCAGACCCCAACAGGATATCGATTGCTGTAAACAAGGCAAACTTCACACATGACATGATCGTTAAGACCGGGCAGTGCAATGTATCGGTCCTGAGCACCGAAGCGGGCTTTGATATCTTCAAGCACTTTGGCTTCCAGTCGGGAAGGGATGTTGATAAGTTTGCCATAAGCGGCGAAGGAACTGTGGCAGAGGGCAAGATTTCTTTTGAAATCGCAGAGAACGGAATTCCTTTTATTACCACAGGTACCAACGCATACTTCTCACTGAAGGTTGAGCAGACAGTTGATCTTGGCTCACATACGCTCTTTATCTGCGAGCCTACATTCATGACAGTGCTGTCGGCTGCATCTTCATGCACCTATGAGTACTATCAGAACAACATCAAGCCAAAGCCTGAGGCTGTTGGGACAACCCCTAAGGGTGAGACCGTTTGGCGCTGCAGGATCTGCGGCTATGAGTGGGTCGGCGAGGAGCTCCCTGATGATTTCATCTGCCCGATATGCAAGCACCCGAAGGAAGACTTTGAGAAGATAGTTAGGTAAAAATGAGTCAATGGGGACGTTACAGTTTTGAGTCAGTGGGGACGTTACAGTTTGACTCGTTTTGCTACGCAAAATGAGTCAAACTGTAACGTCCCCACTGACTCAAAACTGTAATGTCCCCATTGACTCACATTGACTCATTGACTCTCACTCGGAGAGCTTGACCACCGCTGTGTCCCCAACGAATCTGATACTTCCGTCCATGGGATATACAGGCATGTTTTCGCACATACCGCGAAGAACCTCCTGATCTGTATCTCCCAGGGCGATTTTTTTATACCCAAGATCATGCATAAACGCGACTATCCGCAGGCCGTTGCCCTCCCACTCAAATATCGAGTGGCCTATGACTCTGCCGGGTCTGAAGTTGTCAGATGCGTCAAAAGAGCTGTTTCCGTAAAAGCAGATTTTGACGTTATCGCCCTTGACCGCTCCATCTCTTTTCATCTCGACGTCTCTTATAATGCTCTCGGCGAGATTCCTGTCATACTCATACCGCATCTGGTCCGAGGTTATCATCAGTGCGCTTCTCTGGGTCTGTATATATACAGCTGCCGCAAAGATTATGAGTAAAAGAGTCCGAAGACGACCGGAATCAGCATTGACAATGTTGTATACAAGCATGAATGCGCCTGCAAATGCCAGGGCATATAGCGCGCGGACTTCAACATTTCCGCCAAGGATTGCCAGAAACAGGACGCTAAAAAGAACTGTGAGGCCGCTTAGCGCCTGAATCAGTCCGTCTTTGGAGCCTCTTTTTCTGCTCCTTTTTATCACAATAACGATATACATAACAATTGCAGGAACGTACCAGAAGCAGGAGATCGTCGAGTTCCAGTAAACCTTTTGCACAAATTCGCTGCCTGCAAGTTCATTTACCCTGGAAAGAACGAGAGTGTTAATAACAGGTATATCTGCCCCGAATACTTCGAATAAAAAAGCTCCAAACCTGAAAAGATAATCACTCTGGCCGATGTGGATCATGGACTCAAGATACGGCTCGGAATCTTTGAGCAGCAGTGCCTTAATAAGGGTGTTTGAAAGAAAATAGCAGGCGGCACCGCAAATCACGGTGAGCGCACACATGATAGCACCTTTGAAGCAGGTATTACCATCGGCCGTTTCATCATCCCCAAGAAGCAGTATGGATGCTGCGAGCACGCCCACCAGGAACATGAGCGATGCCTGGTAGATAGATGTGATGAGCATTATAAGGAACGAAGAGATGATCAGTGCCTTCAGGTCGTAGCCCGTTCTAACCTTATGAATCATGAAAGCGACTATAACTGATGCCAAAAGAACTGAAAGCATAGTCTCAGCGGACATGTATGAGAAATATATCATCTCGGCCCAGACGGAAGATGAGAGATAGAACACGAGAAAAAGAGCCATTGCCGGTCCGGGGATTTTTTTTGCGGAAAAACTGCTTAACAGATAACAAAGCACAAGGCCGCTGCTCAAAAGAAGAGCGCCTGCCACGAATACATCTGCACATACGTTTGTCGAGGTGTGCTTGAAAATATACTGAAGAAGGACCAGTCCGTATCGCCCGAGAGCAATCCAGTGCTGACGGCTCCTGTCGATATCGTCAAGAAAAAGCTCCGTATCTATTCCTATGTTAAAATTAAAAATCCTGACGCCGTAAACGTACAGGATAGTCACTATCCCTGTGATCACCAGGTAAAATCTCTTTTTAATAAAGTGTAAAAAATCAGTCAATTATCATTTCCTTCTTTCTGACGTGGACGTCGAAATATTGAATATATTGTAGCACGAACTTAGAGTCAATGGGGAGTCAATGGGGACGTTACAGTTTGACTCGCTTAAAAAAAGTGAGTCAAACTGTAACGTCCCCATTGACTCCCCATTGACTCTCTTAAGAGAATCTTAAGAAATTTCGATGGTAAATCTTAAGAAATTTGTGATAATCTTTTATCTGTGCTCGTTCAGAGCCGTGCATCCGGCATTCTGCCGGACAGAGAGATCCGCCAACATAAAAGCGAGATGATCTCTCTTACAATTCCACGTTAAACATACCATAGGCAACATTGTTGACGAAAAAAGGAGGTGTTATAATTTTTAATGACAAAGAAACAGAATAGCAATGATGAAAAGAAGCGCCTAGACTGGCACTCAGGGTTCGAAGGAGGACTGATGCTGAGTCTTCGACATTATGTACAAGATCTGCAGATTGAGAGGGAACATCCGCTGTCTTCAGAGCCTCTGAGGATAGACTTCTTGGTGATCAAGAAGCGCCCGGAAGTGCTGATTAATAACGCAATAGGCCGCGAATTTAAGACTTACAACCTTATCGAGTACAAGAACCCAAATGATGAATTGAACATAGATGTTCTTTGGAAAGTGATAGGATATGCCTGTCTGTATAAAAGCTTTGGCAAAAGTGTTGATGCCATCAAATCTGAGGAGATCACAGTTACGATTCTTAGGGCATCCAAGCCGGTTGGGCTGTTTAAATATCTTGATTTTAAAGGGATAGTAACTGAAAAGACATCGCCCGGAGTATATAGAATAGATGGAATAGTGATGATGCCAATCAATATAGTGGTCATCAGTGAACTTCAGGACGGTGAACTTAAGGCACTTTCTGTGATGAGACCCGGAGCTGACATAGATACCGTTAGACAGTTTATTGACGAAGCCCAGACATTTACAGAACCTGGTGACAAGAGATTTGCAGATGCGGTTCTTGAGATAAGTGCAACGGTGAACGAGAAACTGTATGAGAGACTGAGAGGAGATGATAGAATGTGTGAAGCACTTAGAAAGATAATGGCGGAAGATCTGCAGGATGCAGAGAATAGAGGGGTAGAGCAGGGAATAGAGCAAGGGTTAGAGCAAGGAATAGAACAAGGAATAGAACAAGGAATAGACATCTTTATTGAAGATAAGCTGGAAGATAATGTTCCTGAGGATAAGATCATAGAGAGAGTCGAGATCAGATTCAAAGTATCCAGGGAGAAAGCCACAGAATATGTAAAGCGTTGTCAGGAAAGCTTTGTGGCAGGAGTTAGCTAAGGTTCATATTATTTCCTGGTAAGTGCATATAAAATGAGTCAAACTGTAACGTCCCCGTTGACTCACGAGAACCATTAAAATAATGGTGATAAAACCTTTACAAACCATTATTTTGATGGTTTAATAATTATATGAAAAAGAATCAGTATATCACCCCTAATTCTATAAGGGCAGAAGATATTAAAGCCATAAGGAACAGGCTGAAGATGACGCAGTCTGAGTTTGCGTTTTTCTGCAATGTGTCAAAACCAACAATTGAGCGATGGGAGACGTCCGATAAGGAAATCACAGGGCCTATTACCCTGTTGGCACAGATTTTGGCGCATCATCCGGAACTGCCGGAAGAATTGGCGCTTCCGGAGAGAGAATTCCCGATGAGGCTATGGTATTATAATCAAAATATCCTATGCACAATCATTGATGTGGATACTATCAACCAACGTGTTTCAATCAAAAATTATACAGATAACCTGATCTATAGGGCCTTTGGAAGAAATGAGCATCCGTCTTTTGCTGATTATGAGGATTTTCTTCGCTCCAGGTGCTTTCCTGAAGAGAGGGATAAGATGAAAATAGTGCTCAAGGAACTTGACATCCCTTTTTACGATCCGCTTATGATAATCGAGAAGACGGATGGGAGAATGGCCGAAGACAATTTCTGGATAAAGATTGAGAGATGATCCAATGATAGAACTGTTTGATACAGACAAAAGAGATGTGAACAGAAAATCATCGAAGGGTAACCAGCTGAAGTTTGAGCGGGATGATGTCTGGTACAAAGCGGATTACGCCGGATATGAGGGGCTGTCTGAGTGTGTGATTTCTCATCTTTTGCAAAAGAGTAATCTAAAGAATACTGAATATGTCCTATATGAGCAGGAGGAAATCAAATATAAAAGTCAGATATTCAAGGGAGCTGCCAGTAGGAACTTTCTAAAGGCGGGTGAACAACTCATAACTCTTGAAAGACTTTTCGAGAATACTCAGGGAGTCAGCCTGAGCAAAATGATTTATGGCATATCGGACCATGCAGACAGGCTGAACTTCATTGTTTCAAGAATGGCAATGCATACAGGCTTGCATGAATTTGGCAAATATATGTCGGAAATGCTTGCTATTGATGCATTTTTTCTTAATGAAGACAGGCACACTCACAATATGGCTGTCATACTCTGTGCTGATGGTTCTTACAGATACTGTCCTTTTTTTGATCATGGTGCAGGCCTGCTTTCGGATACTACCATGGATTATCCGCTTTCAGATGATGTATACGAACTAATGAAAACCGTCAGGGCTAAAACTTTCTGTCAAGACTTCGAAGAGCAGCTGGAGATTGCCGAAAAACTGTATGGTTCGCAGCTGAAGCTGAATTTCAAAAGAAAAGACGTGGACGAAATACTGGATGGAGTATATGGTTATGAAGACATAATTGTTGAGCGGGTTCGGGATATTTTGTATGAACAGATGAGAAAATACAGCTATCTGTTTTAGGCTATTTATGAGTCAGTGGGGACGTTACAGAATGACTCGCTTTGAAAAAGTGAGTCAAACTGTAACGTCCCCACTGACTCACGAATGATGAACTGAACATAGATGTCCTTTGGAAAGTGATAGGATATGCCTGTCTGTATAAAAGTTTTGGCAAAAGCGTTGATGCCATCAAATCTGACGAGATCACAGTTACGATTCTTAGGGCAGCCAAGCCGGTCGGGCTGTTTAAATATCTTGATTTTAAAGGGATAGTAACTGAAAAGACATCGCTCGGAGTATATAGAATAGATGGAATAGTGATGATGCCAATCAATATAGTGGTCATCAGTGAACTTCAGGACGGTGAACTTAAGGCACTTTCTGTGATGAGACCCGGAGCTGACATAGATACCGTTAGACAGTTTATTGACGAAGCCCAGACATTTACAGAACCTGGTGACAAGAGATTTGCAGATGCGGTTCTTGAGATAAGTGCAACGGTGAACGAGAAACTGTATGAGAGACTGAGAGGAGATGATAGAATGTGTGAAGCACTTAGAAAGATTATGGCAGAAGACCTGCAGGATGCAGAGAATAGAGGGGTAGAGCAAGGAATAGAGCAAGGAATAGAGCAAGGAATCGACATCTTCATTGAAGATAAGCTGGAAGATAATGTCCCGGAAGATAAGATCATTGAGAGAGTAAAGATCAAATTCAATGTATCCCATGAGAAAGCCACAGAATATGTAAAGCGTTGTCAGGAAAGCTTTGTGGCAGGAGTTGTCTAAGTTTCATACTATTGCCGGTAAAGACATATAAAATGAGTCAAACTGTAACGTCCCCACTGACTCTACACGGAGCATCTAAATGCTTTGCTAAATTGGGAGTAAATGGGGAAGTATTGGGCAGTCAGAAGTTCGGGCAGTGCTGAAAAACGTAGGATTTTAATTGAAGAGAGATTGTTATGCTCAATTGGAAAGGATTGTTTCGCCATCATATACTCGAAAGAGGCTGGGAATATGCCAATTATGGTGCAGTTAGAGATATTGTAAAGACTGATGACGGCATTTCAGCTGTAGTTCAGGGGAGTGAATATTATAGTGTCAGAATAAGTTATTCAGGGACGGAGATAATTGATGGATACTGTTCATGCCCATATGCTGCAAATGGTGAATGGTGTAAGCATATGGCGGCAGTATTATACTGCGTGGAGTCCGGGGATACATCTTTGGAATCATATGTCATTCCCGGGCAGGAGGCTGATATACAGAGCATTACTGAACTTATAAAATCAGCTGATCGCAAACAAATTGAAGAATTACTCATGCATCTGGCGCATCAGGATGACAGGATAGAAAGCTTAATACGCTCTAATCTGGTGAAAGGCAAGTCTGCGGATGTTAAGCAGATAGAAAAGGAAATAGATATAGTTTTTAAAACCTATAGCGACAGGTCCGGCTTTATAGACTATCATAATGCGATGGCTTTTGAATCTGATATTAATAATCTGCTTAGAAACAAAATTGGCACGCTCATCGACAATGAGAGCTATATGGAGGCTTTCAATGCTTCGATGTATGCATATACAAAGCTTGGGAATTGGGACATAGATGATGATGGTCAGATAGCATCTATCTCTTATACCTGCTATGATCTGTGGCAGAAAATAATCACAGACTGCGATCCCGATATAAGAGAGCGCATTAAGAAATGGTTTGAGGAACACTCGGAAGATGGAACAGTGATCGACTATATGGAAGATACACTGCAGGAGTTCCTAAGATATGAGCTTGCATCCGAAGAGGAGCTTGGGGCAATAATAAAAGACCTGGAAGCAAAGGTTGAAAGCAGTAAAGGGCAGATAAAGTGTCAGAGTGTCTTCAGCTCTCATTACGGATACAGCATTGAGGCTATTGAGCTAAGAAACATTCTCATAAGACGTCTTGGTGTATCTGATGAAACAATTGAAGAATATATGCGCAAGTATATGAGCTTTAGATCAGTTCGGGAGTATTTTCTTAGAAATGCCAGGCAGAGTGGAGATACTCAGGAAGAGATCAGACTCCTAACACTGGGAAAAGAACTGGAAAAAGACTCTGAATATAAAATGCATTCATACTCCAGGCGCCTCATTGAGATATATACTCTGAATAATGATAAAGGGGCAGAGAAGCTTGAAAGAAGGACTGATCTTTTGACTAATCAGGGTGCGGATATCGAGGATTACAGAGCATATCGGGCTATGTGCACCGAACAGGAGTGGCTAGAAGAGCGACTGCGTATAATTGCATCCAGAAAGGATGTTGATAGGAGATGTGAACTTTTTGCAGAAGAGAAGATGGCAAAAGAGCTATTTGACACTATCTGGGGGCAGAAGGATAAACTGGAACTGGTAAATAAATACGGTTTTGCTTTATTAGAGGATTACTCGGGACAGATACTGGATTTTTATTCTGAGTATGTGACCGGGCTTGCAGAGGTGGCCTGCAATCGCTCGCGATATGATGCGCTGGATAGATATTTGATGCGTATGTCGCAGTATACTGGCGGGAAAGATCGCGTCAGACAGTTGGCTCTGGATTGGATAGAATCATATCCAACGAGGAAGGTTATGGTTCAGATGCTTGAAGGGCATTGGTGCTAGAAATGACGATATATCAGACATGTCGAGTACAAGAATCCAAATGATGAACTGAACATAGATGTCCTCTGTGAGTCAATGGGGACGTTACAGTTTGACTCACTCATTTTGAGCGAGTCAAACTGTAACGTCCCCATTGACTCATTTATATGCCGTACTTTTCAATATTAATCGTATATCATCGTATATTCTATTTTTAATCGTATTTATTCGTAATGCATCGTACATTTTGTTGACATATTTTCTCCTGAGACATATCATAGAACCAAAGGAGATCTCACCATGAAAATAATAAATCCATATAGACCAGGTGCGGGTCTGATGCCCGGAGTACTTGCTGGAAGGGAAGAACTCATAGAAAGCGCAACAGAATATTTTGAATCAATAAAAAATGGGATTCCCATACAATCCATAGCCTTCAGCGGATACAGAGGTGTAGGTAAAACAGTACTTCTCAACAGATTACAGGAAATAGCAGAAGATCACGACATTTCCGGTTACCACATAGAAATTGAAAGAACCTCTTCATTTATTGCCAAGTTAAGTGACTGCTGTAAAAAATTCATAAGAAAAAACAGCGCTCTTGAAAAAGCCAAAAACGTGATGGGCGCAGCTCTTGATGCACTAAAATCCCTTGAAATATCCTACAGTCCTGAAAGCAGTGACTTTAAACTATCAGTGCAGGAACGAGCATTGTATAAAACATCAGATCTTTCCCAGGGATTGCAGGACCTTTTCTGTTCAATTGGGGAGATTGCAAAAAAGAAAAAAGCAGCGATATGTTTCTTTATAGATGAATTTCAATACATATCCCAGGAAGAAATGGATGCGTTCATCTCTGCACTACATAGGGCGAATCAACTGAGTCTGCCAATAATGGCTGTCTGTGCCGGAACCCCGGAGATGATAAAGATGCTATATAAAGAAAAAACTTATGTTGAGAGACTATTTGTTTTTCCGAAACTGGAAATGCTAAATGAGACAGAAGTAGCAATTGCCATCGCTGAACCTGGAAAAAAAGTTGGTCTCTCGTTCACAGATGGTGCGTTAAAGGAGATATACAACATCACAGAAGGTTATCCTTATTTTGTACAACAGTATGGCCAAATACTATGCAACCAGATTTCTACAGACAGGAACATAACTGAGGCATTTGCAAAAAGCATTCTTGAAAAATACTATGACGAGTTGGACAAAAACTTTTACATGGTAAGATTTAATGACCGTGGTGCATTGGAAAAAGAATGCCTGATAGCAATGGCGCAGGCCGATAATCTGCCATGCAATATTTCATTTATTGCAAAAATTACAGGCAAAACAACGAAACAGATTGCACCAACATTATCACGATTAAAAAACAAGGGCCTGATTTCATTTGAAAACGTAAATGAAATAGATTATACCGTTCCGGGATTTTCAGATTACATAAAAAGAAATCAAAGTTGGCTTATCAAATAGCTGTCGGTATGTTGGAAAGGCTGTTGGAAAATGGGTACATTTCCATGGACTCAATAGTATGCAGTGACGAAATAGAAGCGGGATTGGAGTCAGTGGGGACGTTACAGTTTGACTCATTTTGCGTAGCAAAACGAGTCAAACTGTAACGTCCCCACTGACTCATGACATCGAGCTACAACGTACGGATACGCTGGAGTTGCCGCTGCGCAGCAGATACTACCAGGGGATGATCGACCTTGAATATCTTGAAGCAGGTAGGAAATACAAAGAGCTTCCGGACAGCTACATAATATTCCTCTGTACTTTTGACCTGTTTAAGCTGGGTTATCATAAATATTCCTTTGTCCCTTGCTGCAGAGAGGTTGAAGACCTCAAGCTGACTGATGGTACGGAAAGAGTATTTATCTGTGCGGGTGGTGATAAAAAAGATGTATCAGACGACATGAAAGTGTTCATCGACTACATGGTGGGAAAGGCCGCACGCAGTAATCTCACGTCCAGGATTGACATGAAGGTCAAAGAGGCCATCGAGAAGAGGTTTTGGAGGAAAGAGTACATGACTTTCAAGGAACAGATGGATCAGGAATTCAACCGGGGAATAGAATTAGAAACAGACAAACATCTTATAGAGCAGATATGCAAAAAACTGAAAAAAGACAAGAGTATCAATATTATAGCCGAAGAAGTTGAGGAACCGATCGAAAAAGTTAAGGGCATCTGCGATATTGCTGCAGGGTTCGCACCGGATTACGACGTTGAAAAGATATACGAGGCGATGAGCAGCAATAAGGCATAACAATACCTGCAAATGTCAATAAGCTCGGCAAACAGTTCGCCGGAAAGACCGAGACCTATAAATCACTATTCCAGAAGAATCCTCATCAAAGAAAATTGTATTATCTCCTCGAGGTTTTACTCCACCCAAGTCATAGTATAGTTCTTTTGAAAGTGCCTCTATTTGCACACAGCATTGAATTAATAAATCAGCAATATGCGGAGAAAAAACCTCTAGTTGCGTGTTGCACGATTCTATAAGTTCCATTTTTATAAACAGTTTTAACATCTGTTATATAGACATATTTCGATACCTCAATCAGTTCCTTTTCAAGATTCAAATATGTCTGCCAAAATAAATCTGTTTTTTTCATTTTATGTCACCACCCTCTCTAAAACCTCAGGCGACTGAGTCTACACCGTTACTTCAAACAACACCTTATCACCAACCTCAACCCTCTTTAACCCCGTTTCCTTTTTCTTATTAAAGTTAAAACTCAGCATATAACCAGTGGTCAGGTTGAAGTAATCCAGGTATTCACTGATTTGCCTCTCTCCCTCAGCATTATAACTCTCGCCGCGCCATATCTTAAGTTCTATGATGTACTGCTGACCGAGATAATCTACAACAACGTCCGTCCTTGTCTGGTCTCTGGTCTGCGCTTCTATATAGTAATTTCCGGTTCCATTAATAATAGGCTTTAGATAAAGAAGGAACAGCTCTCTTCCATCTTTTTCCTTAAATCTGTCCGCAAGAGGACCATAAATCTCTGTATAGGTATCCTTAAACCGTTCAAGAATCAACCTCATGTTAAGCTTTCCATCTGTTACAAACTGATTCTTTGCAAGTTCACCTTCTCTTGAGAATACGTTCTGTTTCATCTCTTCATCGGAAAGGAAGAGATTATATAATCTTGTCTCAAATATGCGGTTAGCCACTCTTACAGTATTATGGTCATTCCTGATAAGCCCATACATTAGCATCTGAACTATATCCTTCTGGTCAGGATTCCAGGTAAGCTTTGTTCCTTCCATCAGAATGCTACGAATTGATTCTTTAAGTACCGGGTAATTATTTAGATTCTTTGTAAGCGTTTGGAATAATGTATTATTCTCAGAAAGCAATAGTTTGACTGCCTCATCAATACCCTCTCTTGTCCAAGCTTTTTGCAAAGACATTGTTTTGCTCACCACTACATCTATCAGCTCGCAGATGCGGCTTACCAAAAACGGATAACCATTTGTATATTCGTGGATTTCTTTTGCTATAGCTTCAGTATCCATACCGGTATGATGATCAGCCTCATACTCGTCAAGCATTCCCTTGATTCCATCTGCAGACAAGCTCATGTCAATCGTAAAGTCAGCTGCTATGTTCCAGGGGCTGTTCTCCTTAGAATCATCTTCACCACGGATTTTTGATTTAAGATGTTTTACATCCGTCACCCCTGCAAGGATAACGGATTGGAATGCAGGAATGCTATTAGCATCGCGGCTGATATATCCATCTCGAAGCTGTGCCAAAAAATCCAAAAAAACCTGATTGTTCGTCGCACTATCCACTTCATCGATCATTAAAACAATACCCTGGTCAGATTTTACAATCCATCTTCTGAGGATTCTGAACAGATCATCCATTTTAACCTTATTCTCATCCTCAGAGTTCAATTTCTCAAGCGCCGCTATCGTTTCTTCCGGTATAGAAACATTTTCAAACTCGTAAGCATCAACGATTATCCGAGCCATGGCTTGTGCAAAACTTGCACCATTCTGAAATACATCGTTATCTAATCTTTGAAAGTCCAGGGATAATACCGTATACTCATTTTTTAGCACACCTTTAAGTGCTGTCAGTGTTGTTGTCTTTCCATACTGCCTTGCACGGTTTATTGTAAAATATTCACCCGCGTCAACGAGCTTCTTTATTTCTTCTACTCTCTTGGAGAGATCTACCATATAATGCTTTGACGGTATACACACGGCTGTAGTATTGAATTTTTTCATTCTTGGCGCTCTCCTTTTTTCAGTAATAATGCGGCGTGGAATCCACGCCGCATCCACAATCAATATTATACTATGTTTTGATTTGCTTGTAACCTTCAGACGTACCATTGGTGACATGCACCATTTCCCGATACCCCTATGTTATCGTAAAAATAATATTCACGAATTGTTAACATAACACTGTTACCGGATCATGTTTGATATCATACTATGCTTGTAGTTTACCTCCCTTTAGTTTTAATACATCGTACCCCACACAGATTGGAAACCTTAAAATATCATCCTTAGTCTTTCCTGTAAAATCAATTATGCATGGCAAAAATGCACTTCTTCGAGGCTTAAACACAAATCCATGAATAACAAGTTCAGCTAGCGGCAAATCCTTATCTTCCTCCAGTAAAGTAGGAGACTCAATTATTACCTTTTCATCAAATATATCTCCAGCCATAGCAAACGTTGCATTTTCGTTTGTCCCTTGCTACAGAGAGGTTGAAGACCTCAAGCTGACTGATGGTACGGAAAGAGTATTTATCTGTGCGGGTGGTGATAAAAAAGATGTATCAGACGACATGAAAGTGTTCATCGACTACATGGTGGGAAAGGCCGCACGCAGTAATCTCACGTCCAGGATTGACATGAAGGTCAAAGAGGCCATCGAGAAGAGGTTTTGGAGGAAAGAGTACATGACTTTCAAGGAACAGATGGATCAGGAATTCAACCGGGGAATAGAATTAGAAACAGACAAACATCTTATAGAGCAGATATGCAAAAAACTGAAAAAAGACAAGAGTATCAATATTATAGCCGAAGAAGTTGAGGAACCGATCGAAAAAGTTAAGGGCATCTGCGATATTGCTGCAGGGTTCGCACCGGATTACGACGTTGAAAAGATATACGAGGCGATGAGCAGCAATAAGGCATAACAATACCTGCAAATGTCAATAAGCTCGGCAAACAGTTCGCGGAAAGACCGAGACCTATAAATCACTATTCCAGAAGAAGGGCTTTAACAAGAAGATTAAGATAAAATAAACAAATAAGTGGGGACGTTTTACGGTTAAAATACAGAGATGTCCCCACCGTTTTTTACTCTAAAGTCGTTAATGTATACTCAAATAAAAGTTCCCCAACTTGTATCGTCAATGCCGATATTTACGAGGTTATCAAGCCTTTTGGAAGAGCTCTGATAAAAAGATTGCTACAATTGACAAAAACGGTAAGATCAAAGGATTAAAGAAAGGCGCAGTTACTATCACTGTAACAACAAAGGATGGTAAGAAGACAGCCTCCTGTAAAGTAATAGTTAAATAATATGATGACGCGGCGAGTATTGCATTCTCGCCGCGTTTTGTCTAATCTGGTATAAAGCTACAGGGGTGCCCTTAAAATTTAAAAAATTCTTCTCGGATAATCTGTGTATCCGGTGATCAGGTATATTTTCTTCACACCGGAAAGATCCCCGATCATAATGACTGCAGCGCACCCAGTATGTTTCTGATAGTGGCTGCATTAGTGTTGTTAGTAAGCTCTACTTTGATTCTGGATGGGGTGACTATACAAGCAGATGCTACAAATATAGGATTCTCCCGGTTTTCATTATAGGGAGTCATAGACTGAGTCTGATGTAGAACAGATGCAGACTCTGTCTGACGTAACTGGGTTATGATACCGTTCTCATCGACTGAAGCCACTTCAACAACCTCTTGGGGCAACGATAGCGCTCTACCGGTACGCATCGGTATATCACAGGCCTTTTTGCGTAGGCGTCTGATTGCTCTGTAAAAACTGGTCGGATGAATACCATTCATATCGCACCAGGCCTTGTCTGTAAGCCCACTGCTACGACATTCCTGCAGTGCATTCAACCATTGATCGTCACTCCTTCTTTTAGCCATACAATTTTCCTCACAATGCCACAGCTATACGATTACTACACAATGTCAGGCAGAAAGGTGAGCTGTTTACTACACACTAAAACGATAGTGTAGCTTTCCAATAAGATATTCCGTACTGCAGATCTTTCTGCCTGTTTCTATTTTAGGGCAAAAAAAGCCCCCGTAGGAACGGGGGAGTAAAAAGCGCTTACTATAGACGATACAATTGAGCTGCTTCAGAATACAATATCATATGGGCTTCCTCTTTTGCTAAAACCAATCTATGACATTAAGAATCCAGATAGTTGCTTTTTGACATGTTTGCAATTAGGAGCTTTTGACCAATTGTCAAGATGCATGATTGAAATGGGGATTCCTCGTGAGACATAACCAATGGAATCTCTGCACCATTACTGCAGACTCTTATCAGGGAGATGACACATGCTTGAGGATGCAGCCGGCATACGCCGCGTGGTTCTGGCCTGTGGAACTGTTGATCTCAGAAAGGGCATAGATGGTCTTTCCGTGATCATCGGTGATAAGTATCAGCAGAATCCATTTGAAAAAGGCACGTTGTTTCTATTCTGCGGCAGACGATCTGACAGGATCAAAGGCCTTTTGTGGATGGGAACAGGGTTCCTTCTCCTGTACAAAAGATTTGAATCCGGATCATTGTCCTGGCCGGACAGTGGTGCCTGTCACCGTGAAAATTGGTCAATTGTAATAGTTAATTCCACTTTGTAAGACTAACTTCCACCTTGTAGAAGTAAATTCCACAGGGTGGATTTTACTTGTTCTAAAAATAGTGGATTTTATCCACATTTGAGGCTATAATAGTCAAAAAGTCGGAAATCTGTACATGACAATCAGAAGTCGAGTTCACGTTGTCCTGTTAAGAGTTAGTGAATTCCACCCCTAAGAGAGATAGGTATGAAAGTTATCCTACTGTGCAGAACTCCGGCTTTTTTCATTGAAATTGAAGCTTCTGCTTCGCAGAAACCTCGGTAAAAAATAGTTATTGGCTTAAAAATTTAAGTTTTGTCAGCCTTTATGCCCTCCGGGGGCTCAGGGCGCTGCCCTAAGAACCTGCAAGGGGACGCGTCCCCTTGACTACATTCCCGCTCCGGATAATGCTGCAATTATTCATGCTTCCTGAGCAGTGATGGCTTGAGGATGATGTCATTAGGCTGGATCTTTTCAAAGCCAAGTTTCTTAAGAAGCCTCCTTCCGTAATGAAAGGCAAGCATGGCATACGGGGGCTTGTTACCAAGCTCTGGACGTGAATAGGAATTGATATGGTTCATCATGAGATTGATCTGTTCCTGGGAGTACTTACCGATATCCTTGCCTTTAGGTATCACTCTTCTTATGAATTCATGGTTATTTTCGCAGGCACCCTTCTCATTAGGTGCGGAGGGATTGCAGTAAAACATCCATGAACGACGCTCGTCATCCGGTCCAAACTCAAGTGCTTCAGGATTTGAAAATTCCGTGCCATT